>NZ_JBQEQA010000011.1:128788-224594 GCF_052045815.1 Pseudomonas sp. 22085 | reverse complement strand
GCAGGTTGGAATGCCCCTGCCCGGGATCGGTGTCCTGGCCGGCGGGGATTTCCAGTTTGACCACGAGTTTGAACGGTGGCGTAAAAGGTTCTGGTGCCTGGTTGAAGCGCCTCACCCGATAGGCCAGATCCCACGTACCGCTCTGAAAACGGCCCGGTGCGACGAACAAGGTAGCGCGCTGGGTCAGTTCGGCATCCTGGGTAACGGTTTGCTGATCGACCACGAGGTTGTTGAGCAACAGCTCAACCTTGTCGGCCAGACTTTTGTTTGACCAGACCGGGATCTGCACTTTCATCCCCAGAGTAGGGAAGTTGAGCAGTGCGGCGGCGCGGTTGATGGCCCATTCTCCGTTCGGCAGCTGCTTGGCGCCGGGGATGTCTGGGTCGAGCAGGGCGAGCGTGCCGAGTGCGCCAATGGCTTTTTTCGGTTGGACGAGCATGGCGAGAACTCCTGCCGAAGGGTGTGGGCGGTGGAGTGATTGAGCGATCAAACGGGTGGTTTGGCTACTGTCAGATCTGACAGGTCAAGGAAGGATTTCGACGAGCGGTCACGTGAATAACCCATGCTGACAGCCCCCGTCAGGTCCGTAGCCATCCGGACGGGGGCGGCTGATCCGTATTATCGCAGCGCGATGATGTGAGAATAATGGTTGAGTTTAATCGCCCACCCTGCGCCGCTCACCGGATACAAGCAGCTTCTGGCTTGCGACCAAGGCCACCAGTAATTATTGGGTTCGGTTGTCCAGTAATGGTGATTGGGCAGAGGCCAGCGGCTTCCGTAAGCTCGATGTATTTCTTCGAGTTCACCACGGCTGGGAATGCGGGCACCATTGGCTGCTGCGAGTGAGGTCGCGGTATTCCATACGCCTTCCCCCAGCCAGATGATATGAACGACCCCTGTCACACTCACCGTATAGCTCTTTGACTGGTTGGCTGCATCAGTGGCCGTGATGGTTGCCGTTCCCCGACCGCGGGCAGTGACCAGACCTGTTCCGTCTACATCGGCAATACCGGCATTGCTGGATCGGTAGAGGTATCCCGGACGTCCACCACTGGCCTGGTGCCGTACCGAATTGCCAGAGTCGAAAGCAGGTAAAGTCGCATTGCCCGGAATGATGTAGGTCTTGCCACCCAACGTGACCGGACTGGTATTGAAGTTCAACGGCGCTAACGGATTCTCCCTGGTAAAACTGCGCGACCCGCTCTGTTGATTGTTGGCAACCGACCTCGCGTAAACCGTGTTCGAGCCCAGGTGAATGCCGATGGTCAGTGACCAGACACCGCTCCCGTTGACGGGTACGATTTGCCCCCCCACGTTGTTGAGAAAAATCTGCACGCTGTACAACGGCGTTGCCGCCCCGATCACGGTTACCGAAGTGTCTGTTGTTTTGCCACCATTACCCAGTTCCCCGCCTGAATGCCGGACCGAAGTGAGGGTGGTGGTGAGGTGGGCCCTGACAGTAAACAAGTGAATGGGTGACTCAAGCTGGCTGCCGTAAAGCGCTCTGGCCTTGAGCGAGTAGGTCTTCTGGCCAAGACTCGATAACGTGGTGCTGCCATTGCCGTTGCCGTCCAGATCAATCGGCTGTCCGATGGGCGACGCGCCGTCGTAGAGCTGAACCTTTTGGCCCGGATCGGCATTGACACTCACCGTCACCTGGTTGTCGTAGGTTGTACCGTTGTTGCCTACTGCTCCCTTGCTGTCCCTGACGCCGGTGATACCGGGCAACCTGGCCTCTTTGATGGTGAAGGATCTCGGGTCACTGATTTTATCGTCGGCCTCATATTGAGCGATAACAACGACGCGGTGCAGGCCTGAGATCAAGTCCACGGTGATTGTCCACGTGCTGTTGGCATCGACGGTTGGCATACCCTTTGACACCCCATCGATTTGAACATCGACTTTCTCGGCCCGAGTGGCTGTCCCTTCGATCGTCAAACGCTTGTCGTAGGTCTGACCCGCTTCAGGAATGACCGTACCCAATGCCGTTTTCACGGTGGTGATGACAGGCGTGACGTACTCGTAGTGCTGGCGGATCACCAGCGGCAGTTTCGGGAAAACGATAGCGGCGTCTTCATCCGTGCTGTTATCGAAAATGACCTTGCAAACCACGGTGGCGTTGGAGCCATGAAGCAGTTTCAGCAATTCTGTCTTGAGCAGGGTTTCATTCAACCCTTGCGTGAGCTGCGTTGAGTTCACTTCATGCGCAGTGAGCAGATCGATTCGATAGCCGCCCGTGCTGGCCTGCCCTTCGATGTACAGCCAGACCAACTGCTTGAGGGCAATGAAAGGCCATGCCTTGACCAGAACCTTCGCGTTCCCGACGAGCTCCATTACCAGCAGTTCGCCTGCCTTTGCTTCTGGAACCTCGGGCCGCGGCAGTTCCGTTTCAGGATTCTGGAGGTTGAGAACCTTCAGCGGGAGGATTTCCGAGGGGGTCCACAAGCCATAGCGTTGGACGTCGTAACTGACCGCTACCTCGCGGTCGATGTTGGCCCCGACAAAGGAGGGCGGCAGGTGAAACCTTACGGTACCGGTGGCCTCGGCAGGTTTCTCCAGGTCTTCCGAAGTCCCGGCGCCTGGCGTGCCCCGCCATTTCAATCCGAGTTTGTCGAGCAGGGCGTCCATGGACGCGTAGCTGCAATCGATGTCCACCCCATTGATGGCGTGCATCGGGTTCAGCGTGCCATCGGGGGCCTGGACGACCGCAGGCGGCAGTAATCTGCCCAGAGGAATGCCGATCAGCACCTCAAGAGGCGCTGAATAGCTGTACTTCCCGGTAGCTCCATGCAGTAACGTATAGATCACAGTCACGTAGTAGCCGATGTTGGCCGAGACGTATTGCTTGTCTACCCGGAATCGTACCGGTTGCCCAACTGTCGCCAACGTGATCGGCACGCTGCCGAATGTACTGCCGTAAAGGTTGATCCCGATCCAGTGGTAGGTGAGCGTATCGCCCTTGACCCAGTTCACTGGCAAGACCCGCACGTGAACCAGCTTGTCAGTTTTCGAGGGATCAAGAATGTCATCCGGTGCTTCTTCAACCTTGGGGGCCGGAAGCGTTGCCTGCCATGACCCCACGTTGACCCGCAGAAACTCGGACTCACTGGTGCCGTATTGGCTGGTAGCGTCGTTGAACACCCGGTACTGAAGTTTGAGACTGCCGTTTTCCAAGGCTTTGACGTGCTCACCCATGACGTAAATCGTCACTTCGCCTGCCTTCTGCTCTTCGCCCGATACGGTGTGTTCTTCTTCATGCAGGTAATCATCACCGTTGGATTTTTTACCCAGCCAGATCACCGTCAGGAAATCGCCATTTTTGATGGCGGGATATCTGATTACCACCGATGCCGCTTGTATGTGGGCGGGCAAAATGTTCCCGACCACTTCGCTGATGGCAGGTGCCGGCAGTAATGATGGATTGCCGATCACGGTGGCAAACGTACGCCTGGAAAAAAGTGTCGGGCTGCCATCCTGCTTGCGCAATGCATAGGAGGCGTCGAGGGTGCCTTGGGCGAAGAGTTTCACGAACTCGTAGGCAACCGGGATTTCATGAATATAAGGCGGGTTACGGACAATGACTTCAACGGTAAACGTTTGAGGTGGCCTGCCGGGAATCGGAGTGCCGATCACTGTGATCAGGAGGGTGTCACCGGTCGTGAAGACGTCGTTGGGTTTGATCAGAATTTGCAGGGTGACAGGGTTGGCGTCCAGGTCGGCAAGAATGATTTTCCCGTCATCCGCTTCCTTGATGATGAGCGGATCGAGGCGTGATACCCCGGCATCAACTTGCACGGAAGTGGATTTTGACCACTTCACACTCCAGTTATAAACGACATCGCAGATGTTGTAGTGGATGATCAATGCAGCGCTGTCACCGGCCGTCAGGATATCTTCGGGCCGGGCAAGGACGATGATCTCTACGGTGCCATCCACTTCTTCCTGCGTCAAAATATGCGGCGGAAGAAATACGCTGCCCCACATCACGAGGATGATGTCGCCCACGGCGATATTTGGATAACGCGTGATGATCAGGGGCACCCCACTATCAAGCCATGGTTTGGTGACGCCGTTATCGATGACGTCTTGCGGTAGCCCGACGATAGGCAGCTCCGAGTGCCAGGGTTCGAAGGGACGCTTGTCATCACCGGCCGGGTCGTGGATTTCCAGCAGCAGTGTCAATTTGGCCGATGGGTCGTCGGGTACGGTTTCGCCTGCCCGGGTCAAAACGTAGTGGCAGGTGAAGAGGCCAGGTACAAGCTCGTCCTTGGGTACAAAAAAGAACCATCGCTGATTGAGGTGCTCATCCTTGACCTTGAGTTCGCCGACCTTTTTGTCATTCACGAAGACTTCCAGCAGGTCATTGATCGCCATGTTCGGGTAAGGGTCGATAACGGCAAACAGCCCATTATCGAACGCTTCATACGCCGTTCTGTTGATCCCTCCATCAGCACCCGGCACAGGAATGACCATGTCGGCGAAGTAGGGTGGGAACAATCCCGACAACGGGGCGAGCAGTTGATTACGATTGGGGAACAAGGACCGGCGGAAAGTGAACATGATCAACTCCATCCGAAGGAGATACGCCATTGGCGTCAAGGGGTTATGGCTTTGGACGCGAAGGCCGGCGAACAGGGGATTTCAGGGCAGGAACGAGCACTGGGACATTCGAGCCGCAGTTCAGGGCTGGACTGATTTAAGGCGTGAAGCGAGGGGATTGGCTACTGTCAGAAATAACAGGTCGAAGGGTATTTCCGATGAGCGGTTTGTGGCTTTGACAAGCCTGAGGGCAGGGTGAGATCAGGGCTTGCGCAAGGTTTTCTGTCTGAGGATATAAACCGTCACCAACACCGCACTGGTCAGCATGAACCCCCGCGCCCATGGCAGCGGCACCAAATAGCACGAGAACAGAATGCTCGCCCACATCAGCCCGATCGCGTAGACCTTGCCCTTGAGCGGTATGCCGTTGCCATCGAGGTAGTCGCGGATCCATGGCCCGAGCCGGGGATGCTCGACCAGCCATTGGTAGAAACGCGGGGAACTGCGGGCGAAGCAGGCGGCTGCCAGCAGCAGGAAGGGAGTCGTGGGGAGAACAGGCAGGAAAATCCCGATCACCCCCAATGCCACGCTCAGCCAGCCGATGGCCAGCAGGATGTAGCGCAACATCAGGGGGCGGTTGCCTATGGGGTTGTCCATAGGCCGGATCTTAGTGGTGACGTGGCTTGAGGATCGCCGGTTTTTCGTCGGGCGCCTGGCACAGCAGGTACAGCGCGGTCAGGGCCTCCGGGATCTGCACGATCATGTCGTCCATCAGGTTGGCGTCCTTGGCGATGTCTTCGAACTCGGGCTGTTCGTCGAACAGGCCCGAACCGACCATGATCGGCAGGAGCATTTCGCTGACTTCTTCTTCGGCGGTTTCGAACCAGGCCGCTTCGCGCAGGAATACGCCTTCCATGAAGCCGATGCACCAGCCACGCAGTTCGGAATCGTCCGGGTCGTCGCCCAGGTCCAGCTCGCAGGGCAGCTCGAATTCTTCATCCGACGCCAGTTGGCGGGCGATGTGCGCCTTGAGGCCGATCAGCGTGGCTTCGATCTCTTCACGCTGGGCTTCGCTGCTGTAATGCGGCTCTTCGGCGAACAGGGCGTCGATCCACTCACGATCCGGCACCACATCGGCGCAGATCGACAGCGCGGTCAGGTAACCGTGAGCGGCCACGTAGTCCAGCGCCTCTTCATGCAGCTCGTCGGCGTCGAGGAAGACTTGCAGGCGGGTTAGTTGCTCGGCGAAGGACATTAAAGGGCTACCTTGGGGGAATAAACAATGCGGGAATTCTAGGCCTTCTTGAGCCCTCAAGCCAGCCGCACGGCAGATTTGCCCGCACAAGCTTCTTATCGGCGGTGCCCTCTGCCGCAGAGGGGTCGGGTATACTGCCGCGCTTTGCGATCCCTGCCGGTGTCGCGGCTGATTGTGTAGGGCGCGATGCAATGCGCGCTTACGTTTTGTTTAAAGCAGCCTCGGCTGTCTTGAACCAGCCTGTGCAGGGATGTTTCGGTGGATTTTTGGAGTTTTTATGCTCGAACAGGCTCAACGCGTCCTCAAGGACATCTTCGGCTACGACAGTTTCCGTGGCCGGCAGGGTGCAATCATTGAGCGCGTGGCCAGTGGCGGCGATGCCCTTGTCCTGATGCCGACCGGCGGCGGCAAGTCCCTGTGCTTCCAGGTGCCGGCGCTGCTGCGCGACGGCCTGGCGGTGGTGGTTTCGCCGCTGATCGCTTTGATGGACGATCAGGTCGCCACCCTCGAAGAGCTGGGTGTGGCCGCCGCCGCGTTGAACTCCACGCTGAGCGCCGAACAACAGCGCGACCTCGCCAACCGGATCAAGCGCGGCGAAGTGAA
The DNA here is from genome assembly GCF_052045815.1 of Pseudomonas sp. 22085. Lineage (NCBI taxonomy): Bacteria > Pseudomonadati > Pseudomonadota > Gammaproteobacteria > Pseudomonadales > Pseudomonadaceae > Pseudomonas > Pseudomonas sp. 22085. The sequence continues at coordinate 218,197 of NZ_JBQEQA010000011.1, read as the reverse complement.
GATGCTGTATCTGGCGCCGGAGCGGCTGGTTCAGCCGCGCATGCTGTCGTTCCTGCAAGGCCTGAACATCGCCCTGTTCGCCATCGACGAAGCGCACTGCGTGTCGCAATGGGGCCATGACTTCCGGCCGGAATACCTGCAACTGGGGCAGTTGGCGGAAATGTTCCCCGACGTGCCGCGCATCGCCCTGACCGCCACCGCCGACAAACGCACCCGCGAAGAAATCGTCACCCGCCTGCATTTGCAGAACGCCGAGCGTTTCCTGTCGAGCTTCGACCGGCCGAACATTTTCTACCGCATCGTGCCCAAGGAGCAGCCGCGCAAGCAATTGCTGGCGTTCCTCGCCGAACGGCGCAGCGACGCCGGCATCGTCTACTGCCTGTCGCGCAAGAAGGTGGAAGAGGTGGCCGCGTTTCTCACCGAACAGGGCTTCCCGGCGCTGCCTTACCACGCCGGTCTGCCCAACGATCTGCGCGCCTATCACCAGAAGCGCTTCCTCAATGAGGAAGGGCTGATCATGGTCGCCACCGTGGCGTTCGGCATGGGCATCGACAAACCCAACGTGCGCTTCGTCGCTCACCTCGACCTGCCGAAATCCCTGGAAGCCTATTACCAGGAAACCGGACGCGGCGGCCGTGACGGTCTGCCGGCGGACGCGTGGATGGCCTACGGTCTGCAAGACGTTGTGATGCTCAAGCAGATGCTGCAGAACTCCGAGGGCGACGAGCGCCACAAGCGGCTGGAGCAGCACAAGCTCGACGCCATGCTCTCGCTCTGCGAAGAAACCCGCTGCCGTCGTCAGGCGCTGCTGGCGTACTTCGACGAAGACATGCCCGAGCCGTGCGGCCACTGCGACAACTGCACCGACGGCGTGCAGACCTGGGACGCCACCGAGCCTGCGCGTCAGGCGCTGTCGGCGATCTATCGCACCGGCCAGCGCTATGGCGTCGGCCATCTGGTGGACGTGCTGCTGGGCAAGGACAACGAAAAGGTCCGCAGCTTCGGCCATCAGCACCTGTCGGTGTTCGGCGTCGGCAAGGCGCTGAGCGAGAGCGAATGGCGCTCGCTGTTCCGTCAACTGGTTGCTCGCGGCCTGGCCGATGTCGATCACGAAGGCTACGGCGGGCTGCGCCTGAGCGACACTTGCCGGCCGCTGCTCAAAGGCGAAGTAAGCCTGGAGCTGCGCCGCGACCTCAAGCCGCAAGTCATCGCCAAGAGCGGCAGCAAGAGCCAGGCCAGTCAACTGGTGCGTGGCGAAGAACGCGAACAGTGGGAAGCCTTGCGCGCCCTGCGGCGCAAACTGGCGGAAGAACACGGTGTGCCGCCATACGTCATCTTCCCCGACTCGACCCTGCTGGAAATGCTCCGCAGCCAACCGACCTCGCTGGCGGACATGGCCCGGGTCAGCGGCGTCGGTGCGCGCAAGCTGGAGCGTTACGGCGAGGCCTTCCTCGAAGTGCTCGGCGGCGAGGCCGAGGCACCGAAAGTGGTGGCCGACGTGCGCCACGAACTGATCACCCTGGCCCGCGCCGGCATGACGCCGTTGCAGATCTCCGGTCAGTTGCAGTGCTCGGAAAAGAACGTCTACACCATGCTCGCCGAAGCCATCGGCAAGCAGCAGCTGTCGCTGGAACAGGCGCTGGATTTGCCGGAAGACCTGATGGGCGAAGTCCAGGATGCGTTCCTCGACGGCGAAGGCGAGTTGCCGTCGGTCGCCGAAGTGGCCGAGCTGTTTGCCGGTCGCGTACCGGAAGGCGTGCTGTATTGCGTGCGGGCTGCGCTGCAATCGGAGTTTGAAATGTGAGAGGGCGTTTGTGCCAACCGCTATACCGATGTAACGATTCAGTACAGGACGCCCCTTGCCTATAGCCAAATGTCATGCTTAGCTGACTAATAATTAGTTTTTCTCTATTTGTTCAGTCTAATCATGAGTGTTTTATGCCGTTAACCGATCAACACCGCTTTGGCATGCAATTGGCCCAGATGTCCCGTGGCTGGCGTGCCGAACTGGATCGCCGGCTGGCCGGTCTGGGGCTGTCCCAGGCGCGCTGGCTGGTACTGCTGCATCTGGCGCGCTTCGAAGAAGCGCCGACCCAACGGGAGCTGGCGCAAAGCGTCGGCGTCGAAGGGCCGACCCTGGCCCGTCTGCTCGACAGCCTGGAAAGCCAGGGGCTGGTGCAACGCCAGTCTGTAATGGAAGACCGCCGGGCGAAAAAAATCGTGCTGTGTGCACCGGCCCTGCCGCTGATCGAACAGATCGAAACCATCGCCACCCAACTGCGCAAGGAATTGTTCGAAGGCGTCGACGAGGCGGATCTGAAGGTCTGCATGCGGGTTCACGGTCACATTCTGGCCAACCTGGAAAAGTCTTGAGGCATAACCGCGTGCCGTTTTTTTGAGGGATCGCGCTGGGCAGACTATAAGAACTACTGGGCAATATCGTGTTCGTACCGGATGTGCGAACGCATAGAAGTCGGTTTTGCTTATTCAAGGGATGCTCATGCTCGGAAGTCGGCACGTGGTACTGCGTTGCGCCAACTCGCTGCTGGTGGCCGGTGTTCTCACCTGGTCCACCGCCTCATTGGCGCTGGGGCTCGGTGACATCACCGTGCATTCAGCCCTCAATCAGCCGCTCAAGGCTGACATCGCCCTGGTGGATGTCGGGGGCGTCAGCGAAAGCGAACTGGCGGTCCGTCTGGCCTCGGCGGACGAGTTTGGCCGCGCCGGCGTCGAGCGCGTGTTCTTTCTCAACAACCTCAAGTTCACCCCGATCCTGCGTGGCAATCGCAACATGATCCGGGTGACTTCGACCAAACCGGTCAACGAACCCTTTCTGAATTTCCTGGTGCAGCTCGATCAGCCCAATGGCCATCTGCTGCGCGAATACACCGTGCTGATCGACCCGCCGGGCTCACCGGGAATAGTCCCCGCCACCGACGAGCCAACGGCGCGTGCGCAATCGTCGGAATTCCCGACCCCCGAGGCTCCTTCCGCAACCACGCCGGCCAAACCTGCTGCGCCTGTGCAGCCACCGGCTCCGGTCGCCGACGCGCAGGCTGAACAACTGGCGGCGAGCCTTGTGCAGAACCAGCAACTGCAAAAAACCATCGATGAGTTGAACGTGAAGCTTCAGGCCCAGGAAGTGCTGATCGCTGACGGCAAGAAACAGCTCGGTGATTTGCAGGCCCGACTGATTGAAGTGCAACAGGCGCCGCCGGCACCTGTCGCCCCCGTGGCACCTGCGCCTGCGCCGGTCATTGCCCCGGTCGAGTCTCAGGAGGATTCACTCAACTGGCCGCTGCTCGGCGGACTGCTGCTGGTACTGGGATTGCTGGTGGCAGGGCTTTATGTGCGCCGGCAACGCCAGCAGGCGCAAGGGACTGCTGCGCCGTTGCCGTTCCTGCCGGTACGAAACGAACCCCCGGTCGATGACGCCGAACCGATGCAGCCAAGTGCCGTTCACAGTGCTGTCGAACATCGCGAAGAACACGCCAACGGCGATGTGCTGGAAGCGGTCGGCATCTATCTGGCCTACGGACGCTTGGGCGAGGCCGCCGGCCTGTTGCACGATGCGTTGCAGAGGGAGCCGGAACGTATCGACCTCGGCGTGCAGTTGCTTGAAGTGCTGGGACGCCAGGGCGACACGCCGGCCTATGACGAGCAGGAAAGTCGATTGCGCCAGCTCGGGGTCGAGGATCAGCGCTTGCAGGAGATTCGCGCCCGCTACCCGAAACTGGCCAGCGCCGCACCTTTGGGGGCGGCGGCCCCGGTGATTGCCGCGCTGCCGATCGAACCTGCGACGCCTGTGGAGCCGGTGGCCGAAGACAATTTCGAGCTGAACCTGGATCAGCTCTCGATGGCCTCCAGTTGGGATCTTGAGGAAACTCGCCCGCCCGCTGCCACACCTGAACAGGCTCCATCGGCGCTGGGTTCCGATCTGCAGGTATTGCCACAGGATTTCGAATTGCCGGAAACCCTGCCCGACGATGCTGAAACCGCCGAACTGGAATGGATCGCCGAGCCGCAAGCGCAGCCGCTGGACGAGGACTTTCTCAACGAATTTGGCGATCCCGGCACGTCGCTCTCGCTGGAGCCACTGGAGCTGCAGGCGCCGGAAGCCGAACCCTCGGACGCCGCCAACGCCGGCAAACTCGAACAGGCCCAGACCTGTATCGATGACGGCGATATCGACAGCGCCATTGCCTTGCTCAACGAACTGCTCAAGGAAGCCGACGAACCCCTCCGGCAAACGGCGCGCACGCTGTTGGCGGGGATTCGCTGAGCGCTGTCAGAAGGTCTGCCCGAGGTTCAGGTACACCGCCTGTTCATCTGCATCGTTCAGGCCATAGCTGAAATTCAGCGGCCCAAGCGGCGTATCGAAGCCGATGAACACGCTGGCGGCGTTGATGTAGCCGCTGTCGAACTCGTTGTCGTTGTTCCATGCCCGGCCACGTTCCAGCGAGGCGCCGGCGTACAACGGGAAGTCCAGCGGCAGGTAGGCGCGTGGAGTGAGGCGGCGGTAATACACCGCCCGCATCAGACTGACGTTCTGCCCGGAGATCGCGTCTTCGCGGAAACCGGACAATTGCCGGGCGCCGCCGAGCAGGAAACTGGAGGTCACCACATTGGCATCGTCCAGCGTACGGCCGTAACGACCGCCGAGAATCAGCGTGTCCGGTCCACTGCTCATGGCCTTGTCCAGTTTGAATTCCCATTGCCGGTAGCGCGTGTCGGAACCCAGGCTCGGTTCGAACTGAACCAGGGTCAGGCCGATGTCTTCGCCCTCGTGGGGGAAGTAGACGTTGTCCAGCGAGTCGAAGGAATACTTCAACGCGTAGAACCCTTCGTTGAAACTTTCGCTCGGCAGATCCTGGTCGCCGATCCGCACATCCGCCTTGCCCCAAGCCTCGCCGACGCCGAAGCGCACTTCACCGCTGTTGCCGATCTGCCGACCAACATTGAGGCCGAAGCCGTAGCGCTCGACGCGATACTGGGCAATCGGATCGTTGTCCAGCACCGAGTCGACGTTCTGTGCGGCAAACGACGCATAAGGCGCCAAAAAGTAGCGAGAGCCCACGTCCAGCGGCTGATAGAACTCGCTGTACAACTCTTGTTTATCGCCGATCTGCGCCCGGGTCAGCCATTCCGCGCCGAGCCGGTTGATGCCGTTCACGCGGTAACTGGCACCGAGGTTGAAGGCGCTGTCGCCGCGCATGTCATCCGACAGGTTGAGGCCGACTCGCAGGTAATCCGTGCCAGTACGTTTGCCGCGCGCGCTGATCACCAGCGTGTGATCCGATCCCTTGTGCACCACGCGGTATTGCACCTGCTCGAAGTAATCGAGGCCGTACAGGGTGCCCATGTCGGTTTGCAGGCGACCCAGGTCCAGCGGTTCACCGATGTGCTGGCGGATGTAATAGCGGATCACGTCATCGCCGACTTTCGAGTCGTTCTCGACCTTGATCGCGGTGATGATCGGTGTGCGCTGGCCTGGCGCGCGGGCGGCGTTGAGCTCGGCGTCCTGCGATTGCGCGGGTTTGAGGCGGGCGAGGCGCACGTCCAGAGCCTGGGTCGCGCGGTAGCCGGCGTCGATCATCTCCTGGCCGCGACCGAAGTCGGTGGCGCCGAAACTGGCCAGCGGCGGCTGGATCAGCACGTCATCGGGATGCAGGGTCGCCAGTTGCTCTTCGGAGTTGCGCCGGGTCATCAGGGTGATTGACTGGTTCAGCACATCGACCACGGTCACCAGTTGCTTGCGGTTGCGCAGCGGGGTGCCGATGTCGACCACGATGGCCACGTCGACGCCCATTTCACGGGCCACGTCGAGAGGGATGTTGTCGGTCATGCCGCCATCCACCAGCAATCGGCCGTCGAGTTCGACCGGGGCGAACACCGCCGGGATCGACATGCTGGCGCGGATCACCTGCGGCAGGTGGCCCTTGCGGAACACCACTTTTTCGCCGTTGGCAATGTCGGTGGTCACGGCGCGAAACGGGATCGGCAGCTTGTCGAAGTCCCGGGTGTCGCTGGTGTGGGCCAGCAGGCTTTCCAGCAGCAGCGCGAGGTTCTGGCCCTGAATCACGCCCAATGGCAGGCCAAGGCTGCCGTCATCGCGAAAGCTCAGCTTCTGTTTCACCAGAAAGTCGCGGTCGTCCTGCTTGCGCCGGAACGGCACGTCTTCACGGGGCGGGGCGTCGGACAGCGCCTGCTGCCAGTCGATGGTCAGGGCGAGCTTTTCCAGCTCGTCGATCTTGTAGCCCGAGGCATACAGCCCGCCGACCACTGCGCCCATGCTGGTGCCGGCAATCGCATCGATCTTGATGCCTTGCTCTTCCAGAGCCTTGAGCACACCGATGTGCGCCAGTCCACGGGCCGCGCCGCCGGACAGCACCAGGCCGATTTTCGGGCGTGTGGCCTCACTGGCATGAACGAACAGCGGTAGGAAACCAAGCAACAGGCAGATCAGCAGACGACGCATCGTGAGTCTCGGGGCGAGCGGTAAAGCCGGCTATTATAGCGGCGCCCTCTGGCTCAGGAGTTTCAGCGATCATGACCGTCACAAAACCGGAAATCGTCATCACTTATTGCACGCAATGCCAGTGGCTGTTGCGCGCCGCGTGGCTGGCGCAAGAGCTGCTCAGCACCTTCGGCGACGATCTTGGCAAAGTGTCACTGGTGCCGGGCACCGGCGGGATATTCCACATCACCTGCAACGACGTGCAGATCTGGGAACGCAAGGCCGACGGCGGTTTCCCGGAGGCCAAGGTGCTCAAGCAGCGGGTGCGCGACCAGATTGACCCTGACCGCGACCTCGGCCACAACGACCGTACTCAGTGAGAGGCGGCTTCGGCCGCGACGGTTTTCTTGTCGCTGCTGCCTGACATCCGGCTCGACACGACGATGGCAACGATGATCAGCGCGCCGCCGATCAGCATGCGCAGGGTCGGATCTTCATCGAACAGCAGCCACGCCACGGTAATCCCGTACACCGGTTCCATGGCGAACACCACTGCGGCGGTGCGCGCCTTGATCACCGCCAGGCTGGCGACGAACAGACTGTGGGCAACACCGGTGCAGAACACCCCGAGCAAACCGATCCACAACCAGTCGATGGCACGCACCTCGCTCAGCTGCGGCGCCGCCACCGGCAGCAGACACAACGCCACCACCACGTTCTGACACAGCGCCGCCTGCACCGCCGGGATGCGCCCGGAGCTGGCGCGGTTGGTCAGGGACAACAGGGAAAACAGCAGGCCGGACAGAATCGCCCAGAGCAGGCCGGTGGTCGCGCCGCTGGCCAGATCGAAGGCGGGGGTCACCAGCACCAGTCCGACACTGACCAGCGCCACGAGGACGATTTCATTGATGCGGATGCGTTCGCGGAAGATCAGCCCTTCGAGGATCACCGTGAAGGCCGGGAAACTGGCGAAACCCAGGGTCGCAATCGCGACGCCCGCGATCTTGACCGCAATGAAGAAACTCACCCAGTGCCCGGCCAGCAGCACGCCGCTCAGGGCCAGTCGTCGCCAGTCGACGGCCTGCAGTTTCTGCCAGCCGCCCTGTTGGGCGAAGCGGGCGAAAAACGCCAGCGCCAGCACGGCAAACGCGGCGCGTCCGAACACGATGACGGCGGGCGTTGCGGCCGCGAGTTTGCCGAAAACGCCGGTCAGGCCGAACATCAGTGCGCCGATATGCAGGGCGCCGAGGGCGGTACGGGGAGTCATTGCAGTCCTTTTTCCAAACACCATTACAGACACACATTGAAGCGTGTCTCGACGCAAAAGTCTGTCGGCAGCCTATCGACTTTTGTCGTCAGCCTCGCGTCGCAATTGTGTAGGAGAGGTACCGAATTCACGCAGGACGGCGGCCGAGAACGCACTTTGCGAGTTGTAGCCGACGCGGCTGGCCACTTCACCGATGGGTAGCGTGGTGTTGCGCAACAGCGTGACGGCTTTGTGCAGCCGGCGACTGCGAATATAGTCCATCGGTGTCTGCCCGCATTCGGTGACGAACCGCGCATGCAACCGGGCGCTGGACAATCCGGCGATGCGCGCCAGATCCGCCACTTGCAACGGATAGGCCGCGTACTGCTCGATGTGCGCATCGAGTGCCGCGTAGGGCAGGCGGCGCGCGACGATCTCGGCAGGTGGCGCGTGGTTCAGGCTCGCCAGCAGCAACACCGCGCCCTGTTGCGCAATCAACGGGTCGTCCACCGGACTGTTCGCCAGCCAGTTGACCAGTTGACCTTGCCCGGCATCCAGCGACAACCGGGCGGCGTTGTCCAGCAGGCGGCGGCTGGCATCGGCGTGATTGCCCAGCGAGCGCTCCAGCCATTGTTCGTCAGGCACATCCAGCACCAGACAGCGGCTGCCCTTGGGACTGCCGCACGCATGATGCGCGCCGGCGGGGATCACCACGAAGCTCTGCTGCAATACCTGACTGCCACGCCCTTCAACTTCGAAATCCAGCGCGCCCGACAGGCCGAAGACCAGTTGCGCGTGGTCGTGGCTGTGGGCGATCAGGTCGTGGCTGTAATGGCGCAGGGTCAGGATCGGGTGCATGGTGGTCTCCGGGCGAGCCGCCAGTCTACACCGGCGCAGGGGACGACGCCTTTGTCACACGACTGACGCACACCTGTCATGGTCGATTAACCGGGCGCGCGCAGAGTGGCGAAAACATCGCAGAGGGTTGCCCATGACCAGCGCCGAGCTCGCCAGACCCAGCCGTAAACAAAGGGTTCGCACCTTGTGGATTTCCGACGTGCACTTGGGCACGCGGGATTGCCAGGCCGAGCATCTGTCGCAATTTCTCAAGGGTTATCACGCCGACAAGATCTACCTGGTCGGCGACATCATCGACGGCTGGAAACTGCGCGGTGGCATGTACTGGCCGCAGGCGCACACCAACGTGATCCGCCGTTTGCTGACCATGAGCAAGCGCGGCACCGAGGTGATCTATGTCACCGGCAACCACGACGAATTCCTGCGCCGCTATTCGAAACTGATTCTGGGCAATATTCAGCTGGTCGACGAAGCGGTGCACGTCACCGCCGATGGCCGGCATCTGCTGGTGATTCACGGCGACCAGTTCGACGTGATCACCCGTTACCACCGCTGGCTGGCGTTCCTCGGAGATTCGGCCTACGAGTTCACCCTGACCCTCAACCGCTGGCTCAATCACTGGCGGGCGAAATACGGCTACGGCTACTGGTCGCTGTCGGCCTATCTCAAGCACAAGGTGAAGACGGCGGTCAGTTTCATCAGCGATTTCGAAGAAGCCATCGCCCACGAATGCGTGAAGCGCGAGTTGCACGGGGTGGTCTGCGGGCACATTCACCACGCCGAGATCCGTAAGGTCGGCGAGGTGGATTACCTCAACTGTGGCGATTGGGTCGAGTCATGCACGGCGCTGATCGAACACTGGGACGGCACGATCGAGCTGTATCGCCTGGCGGATGCGCAGGCGCGGGAAGCGGAATTGAAAGCGGCGAAGGTTGCCGAGCTGGCTTAGAAAAGATGTGTGTCGGTTTTGCTGGCCTCATCGCGGGCAAGCCCGCTCCCACAGTGGTCGAAGGTGTACGTAGCCTTTGTGTACACCCCAAAAAACCTGTGGGAGCTGGCTTGCCAGCGATGAGGCCGGTGCAGACAACATCAGGCCGGGGTGTGCTCTTCCATCGCCGCTTTGTAGATCGAGTTTTTCGGCTGGGCAAACAGTCGCTCCATCATCGGCTCGAAGAAGCTCAGCGGCAGGGTGTCGTACTCGGGGTCGAACGCCGCCGCGTCGTATTTGGCGCAGAACTCCGCGGTCGCCAGAAACTGCGGGTGGTCGCTGAACTGCTCGCGCAGGTGCCGATCCATGCCCAGGTGATGGAAGAAGTAGTAGCCCTGGAAGATCCCGTGCTTTTCCACCATCCACAGGTTTTCGGCGCTGACGAACGGCTTGAGGATGGCGGCGGCGATGTCCGGGTGATTGTAGGAGCCAAGGGTGTCGCCGATGTCGTGGAGCAGCGCGCAGACTACGTATTCCTCGTCGCGTCCGTCGCGAAAGGCGCGGGTCGCGGTTTGCAGCGAGTGGGTCAGGCGATCCACCGGGAAACCGCCGAAATCGCCTTCTAGCAGTTTCAGGTGCGCCACGATCCGGCCGGACAATTGGCGGGCGTAGGCGCTGAAATCCGCCGCAATGATCGCCCAGTCTTCCTGTGTACCGTCCTTCATGTGGGTGAAACGGGCAGTGGCACTCATGGCAGTCCTCTTGATCGGAGTTTCTAGAACGGCACGCGGCCCAGGATCATGTCGCGGTACATGACGAAGTCGCCGAGCAGGCTGTAGAACGGGTGCTGGAAAGTGGCCGGGCGGTTTTTCTCGAAAAAGAAATGGCCGACCCAGGCAAAGCTGTAGCCGGCCAGGGGCAAGGCAAGCAACAGCAGCCAGGCGCCCTTGGCGATGGTCAGGGCGAGAATGAAGATCACCAGTGTCGTGCCGATGAAATGCAGGCGACGGCAGGTGCTGTTGCTGTGCTCGCTGAGGTAATACGGATAGAACTCGGCGAAGCTGTTGAAAGGCTTGAGGGTTTCCACGACTGCGATCTCTGTGGTTATTGTTCTGATTGCAAGTTGTTCGGCGGGTAGCTTATTTGAGTCTAGAGTGATCATTGGCGTCGGCCAGTGACAATCGGCGCCACTTTACTATCCTTGGGAAATCGGCCGTAGTATGCGGCTCACCATGTCATCCAAGAAAAAACGCCATGAGCGAACGAACGACTTCTGCAAGCTGGGCGATGGGGATTGTCAAGGCACTGGAAATGGACGGCCTGGATTGCCGGGTTTTGTTCAGACAGCTGGGGCTCGACTACGCGGCGCTGGAGGATCCGGACGCGCGCTTCCCGCAGGATTCCATGACCCGACTGTGGCAACGGGCGGTCGAGCTGTCCGGCAATCCCGCCATCGGCCTGAACATGGGCAAGGTGGTGCGACCGGCTTCGTTCCATGTCGCGGGCTACGCGCTGATGTCCAGCAATACGCTGGCGGAAGGTTTTCAGCGACTGGTGCGTTATCAGCGAATCATCGCCGAAAGTGCCGACCTGAGTTTTCGCCTGCTCGATGAAGGTTATGCGTTGATTCTGACGGTGCATGGCGATCACCTGCCGCCGACCCGGCAAAGTGCCGAAGCCTCGCTGGCCTGCGCGCTGGCGCTGTGCGGCTGGCTGACCGGGCGCACGCTGCACCCGCGCAAAGTGCTGGTGCAGGGCGATGAGCCGGATGATCTTGAACCCTACAAACAAGCCTTCCATGCACCGCTGGTGTTCAACGCGCCGTATGACGCGCTGATCTTCGAACGCGCCGACATGGAAGCGCCACTGCCCACCGCCAACGAGGCGATGGCGCTGCTGCACGACCGGTTTGCCGGGGAATATCTGGCGCGGTTTTCCGAAAGTCGCGTGACGCACAAGGCGCGTCAGGTGTTGTGCCGCTTGCTGCCCCAGGGCGAACCCAAGCGCGACACGGTGGCGCAGACCCTGCACCTGTCGCAGCGCACCTTGCAACGACGTTTGCAGGAGGAGGGCACCAGTTTTCAGCAGTTGCTCGACGACACGCGCCGCGAACTCGCCGAGCAATACCTGGCGCAGCCGAGCATGACCTTGCTGGAAATTGCCTATCTGTTGGGCTTTGCCGACCCGAGCAATTTCTTCCGCGCCTTCCGCCGCTGGTTCGACACCACGCCCGGCGATTACCGGGCGCGGTTGCTGGAAGCGCCGAAGGCGATCAGTGACGCCAGAACGCCGGAATACACAGCACAAACACCGTAATGATCTCCAGTCGGCCGAGCAGCATGCCGAACGACAGAATCCACTTGGCCGCATCCGGCAGGCTGGCGAAGTTGCCGGCCGGGCCGATGGTCTCGCCCAGGCCCGGGCCGACGCCGGACACGGTGCTGGCGGCGCCGGTCAACGCCGTCATCCAGTCCACGCCCAACAGCGACAGCAGCAGGGCGATCACGCAGATGGTGATGGCGAAGAAGAACGAGAACGTCAGAATCGACCGGACAATTTCCTCATCGAGGCGGTGACCGTTGTACTTCTGCTTGATCACCGCACGCGGGTGAATCAACTGGTTAAGGTTGGCCTTGAGCAGGATGTAGGCGACCTGGAAGCGGAAAATCTTGATCCCGCCCGCCGTCGAACCGGAACAGCCGCCGACGAAGCCCAGATAGAAGAACAGCATCAGCGAGAAGTTGCCCCACAGGCTGTAGTCGCCCAATGCAAATCCGGTGGTGGTGACCACTGACGTCACGTTCAGCGCCACATGGCGCAGCGCGTCCAGCCAATGCAGATTGGTAGTCCACCAGTACCAAGTGCCGAGCACCAGCCAGGTCGCCAGCAACATGCCGAGCAAACCCTGTACCTGTTGATCCTTGATCAGCGCCCGGCGGTTGCCGCGCAGCGTCGCCACGTACAGGGTGAACGGCAGGCTGCCGAGAATCATCACCACCACGGCCACCCAGTGCACCGCCGGTTGCGTCCATTTGGCCAGGGACTGGTCGGAGGTCGAGAACCCGCCGGTGGAAATCGCCGACATCGCGTGGTTGATCGCATCGAACGGACTCATTCCGGCCCACCAGAACGCCAGGCTGCCGAGAATGGTGATGCCGACGTACGCCGCCACGATCAGCCGCGCCACCATGTGCGAGCGGGGCATGACCTTTTCCGAGCGGTCCGAGGATTCGGTCTGGAACAGCCGCATGCCGCCGATGCGCAGCAGCGGCAGGATCGCCACCGCCATGCCGATGAAGCCGATGCCGCCGATCCAGTGCAGCAGCGAGCGCCACATCAGAATGCCGGGGGACATGTCGTCCAGGTGGTTGAGCACGGTCGAGCCGGTGGCTGTGATGCCGGACATGCTTTCGAAGAACGAGTCGGTGTAACTGATGTGCTGGGTCAGCAAAAACGGCAGCGCGGCGAAAATACACACCACCAGCCAGCTACTGACGGTCAGCAGGTACATGTCCCGGGGGCGCAGGTGAATATGTTCCGGGCGACCGGGAATCACCAGTGCGAGGCCGGCGAGAAAGGTGATCATGCTCGCCCAGAGGAAAGACGGCAGATCGCCGGTGCGCTCGAAAATCACCAGGGTGGCCATGGGCACGACCATGGCGATGGCCAGGGTGATCAGGAAGATGCCGATGATGAAACCAATGATCCGTAAGGTCGGCAACGCCATGAAGTCCGCTCGGGCTGATGTGGGAAGGGCGCCATTCTACCTGCGGTGCAAGGCATGTAAACCGACGCGTCTGGATCACTTGCAGCTAGAATAGCCGGACATTTTTTTCAGGAGGTGGCCGATGCAGGCTCTCGACGCTTTGCTCAACCGTGTTTCTGTTCCACGACTGATCGATCCGGCCCCCACCGCCGAACAGCGCGAAGTGCTGTTCGCCGCCGCGACCCGCGCACCGGATCACGGCCATTTGCAGCCGTATCGCTTCCTGACCGTCGAAGGTGCGGCGCGTGAGCAGATGGGCGAGTTGCTGGCCGAAGCTGCAAAAATGCAGGAAGGCGAAGTCACCGAAGCGATGATCGACAAGGCGCGCAACGGCCCGCTGCGGGCGCCGCTGGTGGTCGTGGTCATCGCCAAATTGCAGGATCACGTCAAATACCCGAAGGCCGAGCAGTTGCTGGCCGCAGGCTGTGCGGCGCACGGGATTCTGCTGGCGGCTTACGCGCAGGGGATTGGCGCGGTGTGGCGCACCGGTGATCTGGCGTACTCGAAACATGTCGCCAAGGGTTTGGGCCTGACGGATGACGAAGAGGTGATTGCCTTCCTGTACCTCGGCACACCGCAGAAAGAACCGCGGGTGGCCGAGAAGGTTGATCTGGCGGAGTTTGTCAGCGCCTGGCCGGGTAAAGCCTGACTCCATCAGGGCTGAACAACAGCCCCAGGCTCCAGCGGCAATTCAAGACTCGCCACAAACCCGCCCTGCGGATGATTGGCCAGCACCAGCGTCCCGCCATGCCGTTCCGCCGCCCGCCGGGCAATTGCCAGTCCCAGGCCATGCCCGGCGGCGGTCTGCCCCGGCGCCCGATAAAACGGTTCGCCCAACTGACTCAGATGTTCGGCCTGCACCCCTGGCCCATGGTCACGCACGCTGACCACGATCCGCTCGCCCTGACGTGACGCCTGCATTTCAATCGACTGCCCGACCGGGTTGAACCGCTGGGCATTGCGCAGCAGGTTGTCCACGGCGCGTTCGATCATCGTCGGCCAACCGGTCAAATTGAGCGCCGGCTCGGCCTCCAAAAGCACAGTCTGCTCCGGCGAGCCGAGTTGCGCGTCCTTTTGCAGGGTAGCGAGCAAGGCATTCAGATCCACCTCTTCGGCGCTGGCGTTGTCGGCATCGACCCGCGCCAGCACCAGAATTTCACTGATCAACGCTTCCAGCCGATCACACTCGCGGGTCAGGCGCGGCCAGAGTTTTTCCCGTTCTTCCGGGCTTGCACGCTCGGCCAGAGCCAGGGCAATGCGCAGCCGTGCCAGCGGTGAACGCAATTCGTGGGAAACGTCGCGCAGCAACTGGCGCTGACTGCCGATCAGGCTTTGCAGGCGTGCGCCCATGCGGTTGAAGTCGTTGGCGAGCACGCCGAACTCATCCCGACGGTTGGCCAGTTGCGCCAGGCTGTTCTGCTGATAGGTGGTTTGGCCGAGGTCGTGCACCGCGCCGCGCAAACGGCTGAGCGGGCGGGTGATGGAGAACGTCACCAGCAGGCTGAACAGGGTCAGCACCACCAGCGCAATGCCCAGCGCACTCAATGGCCAGAGCAGGCTTTCGCGGTGCCAGGCGTCGAGTTCCGGGTGCGGGATGCGATAGATGAAGAGGTAGGTGTCGCCGCTTTTTTCGCTGGTGAATTCGTCGGTCAGACGGCGCCAGGGCAGGCGTCGGTCATCGTTGTTCTGCCGCGCCTCGAAGGCCGCCGCGCGCCGAGGGAAGGTGCCGCGCACCACCGGGTCGCCGCTTTCGTTCAGCACTTGCACGTCGATGTGGTACTGGCGTTTGCGCTGTTCGAGGATGTCCTGGGCGGCGTCTTCGCCCTGGGTTTCGTAGGTTTGTGTCCATTCCGCGGCCAGGGTGTTGAGGCCCGGATGGCGGCTGAGGATCCACGCGTCCTGGTTGAGCATGTGCCCCAGCAGAATGGAAAGCCCTGCAACCAGAGCGATGGCCAGCCAGAAGCTGGCGAGGATACGCCAGAACAATGAACGCACAGAAAATCCTCAAACAAAGAAAACCCAACGGCGGTGAGCCGTTGGGTCGGGGCGTGACGCTAGAACATTATTGCGCCTTTTGCGGCTGTTGCGCTTTCCAGGCTTTGAACTCGGCCCATTCGGCGCGACGCTCGGCCTGTTTCTTCTGGATCTCGTCGAATTTCTTCTGTTGATCCGGTTTCAACACGGCGCGGACATCGGACTCGGCCTTCTTGTGGTTGGCCGCCATCTCGTCTTTCATGGCTTTCTGGTCGGCTGGCGAGAGTTTCTCCAGGTATTTTTCGACCGTCTGCTTACGCTCGTGCATCTGCTCGCCCATGATCTTGCGGATCTGCTCGCGCTGTTCGCGGGACAGGTCCAGCTGGCTGTACGGGCCTTTGCCGTGCATGCCGTGCATCTGACCGCCATGGCGCGGGCCGTCCAGCGGGCCACCCATCGGGCCGCCATCCTGTGGCAGGGCCATGGCGACGGTCGGCAGGGCAGCGGCAAACATCAGAGCGATAAGAGTCTTGCGCATGGTGAATCTCCTTTGTCTCGTTCCCGGTACGTTCCGGATGAGTACAGATTACGGAGATCAAGGTCAGCGGCGGTCAGCGCTGTGTAAAGCTTGGGTAAACACGTTTTCGCGCCGACCTGACAAAACTGACAGACGATCAGAGGCTGTAGTAGTAGCCACGGCTGCGCAGGGCCACGATGCGCGGGCGGCCGTCGGGGTGCGGGCCGATCTTTTTGCGCAGGTTGCTGACGTGCATGTCCAGGCTGCGGTCGTACAGGGTCAGCTTGCGGCCGAGGGCGATCTGCGCCAGTTCCTGTTTGTCCAGCGGCTCGCCCGGTTGCTTGAGCAGGGCCTCGAGCAGACGGCTTTCGGAGACGGTGAGGGTGAATTCCTTTTCGTCGATGCTGACCACGCCGCGCACCGGGCTGAAGCTCAGGTCGCCCAGCTCGAGCTGGGTCGACACGGCGGCCGGGTGACTGCGGCGCAGCACGGCGCGCAGGCGGGCGGTCAGTTCGCGCGGATCACAGGGTTTGGCCAGGTAATCGTCGGCGCCCAGTTCCAGGCCGAGGATCCGGTCCAGCGGCTCGCCCCGGGCCGAAAGCATCAGCACCGGTAGGTCGGCATGATCACTGCGTAGTTGCTTGAGCAGTTCCAGGCCGCTGCCGTCGGGCAGCATCACGTCCAGCACCACGGCCGCCGGCGCGGTTTCGGCCAGCGCCTTGCGGGCGCTCTGGCCATCGTGACAGGCCCGGACCTGAAAGCCTTCCTGGCTCAGCCAGCTACTCAGGAGTTCACACAACTCCTGGTCATCATCAATCAGTAACAGCTCGCTCATGACTCACTCAATTTAGCCATTGCCGACGTTTTCGGCTTGCTCCACTGGCAAAGATACCGCAGAGCAGCGCCAATAGCGCTACCCCGGCCCCGGTGACGAACCATTGCTGCTGTTCGGTCAGCAGGCGCGGCAGCGGGCTGGCCTGGGCCTCCTTGAGTTGCAGCTTCAGACGCTGGTTCTCCTGGCGCAGCCGGGCGAGCTGGGCGCTTTCGCGGGTGTTATCGGCATTTTGCAGTTGTTTGCTCAGTTCTTCCCGTTGCTGCTCACTGGCCTTCAGGCGCTGCTGCAACTCGGTGATCTGACTGCCGGCGCTCAATGAAAGCGGCGTGGAGCTGCCGCCCTCGGTGCTTTCGTCACCATGGGCGGGCGCCATGATCGACAACGTGACCAACATCAGACACAACGGACCCTTGCGCATCGCGACTCCTGTTTCCAAATGGATATTGGGCAGGTTGTCGGCCGGCAAACGAGAATAATGAGCGATTGAGAGCGCGATGAACGGACAAGGTTCATCGCGCTGAGGGCTTTTACGGGGGGGAGGTTACGGCAGGACTTGCTTGAACGGCTTGACGATCACGTTGGCGTAGACGCCGGCGGCGATGTACGGGTCGGCATCGGCCCAGGCCTGCGCAGCGCTCAGGGAGTCGAATTCGGCAACGATCAGGCTGCCGCTGAAACCTGCTGCGCCCGGATCATTGCTGTCGACCGCCGGGTGCGGGCCGGCCAGCACGATACGGCCTTCGCCCTTGAGCACCTGCAGGCGTTCAAGGTGTGCCGGGCGCGCAGCGAGGCGGGCTTCCAGGGAATTGGCGACGTCGGTGGCAATGATGGCGTAGAGCATGTCAGTCCTCGGTTTTTGGCGTTGTGGTATCGGCGTCGTGCAGGTGACGGGACAGGTAAATGCCCTGACCGACCAGGAACAGCACGGTCATGCCCAGGCTGCCGAACACCTTGAAGTCCACCCAGATGCTCTGGAAGGTAAAGGCGACGAACAGGTTGGCGGCCCCGCAGAACAGGAAAAAGGCGATCCAGGCGATGTTCAGTCGGGTCCAGACCGGATCCGGCAGGGTCAGTGCGTGGCCCATGATGCGCTTGATCAGCAGGCGGTCACCGATGAAATGGCTGCCGATGAAGGCCAGGGCGAACAGCCAGTTGACCACCGGGGCTTTCCATTTCAGGAAGGTTTCGCTGTGAAAGGCCAGTGTCAGGCTGCCGAACACCAGGCAGGCAATCAGGGTCAGCCACTGGCTCTTCTCCAGCTTGCGCTGCTTGATGAAGAGCGCGCCGTACACCACCAGCGAGCTGATGATCAGCATGGCGGTGGCACTGTAAATGCCGCCTACCGTCAGTTCATGGCCGGCAACGTCGACGGTACGTGGATCGAGTTTGTAGACGATGAAGAACAGCAGAAGCGGGATGAAATCGATGAATTGTTTCACAGTGAGAGCCAGAAGCTGGATGTGGCGGCATAATAACAAACATATGGGCGCGCGATAGCGCCAGCTGATTTGAGGTAACACATCCCCGTGAATGTTGATTTGCACTGCCACAGCACGGCCTCCGATGGCGCCCTGGCGCCTGCGGCACTGGTTGCGCGTGCGTTCGAGAACGGCGTGCGAGTCCTGGCCCTGACCGATCACGACACCCTCGAAGGCCTCGCCGAAGCGCGTACGGCCGCCGAGGCGCTAGGCATGCAACTGGTCAACGGCGTCGAATTGTCCTGCACCTGGGGCGGGGCGACCATTCACGTGCTCGGCTACGGTTTCGACGTCAACGCCGCGCCGTTGGTCGAAGCGATTGCGAAGTTGCACGATGGCCGTTGGCTGCGGTCAGAGGAAATAAGCCGCAAGCTCGCCCTCAAGGGCATGCCGAATGCGCTCGACGGCGCGCGGCAGATCCAGCAGGAACTGGGCGACAGCGGCAACGCGCCGGCCCGTCCGCATTTCGCCGACTGGATGGTGCGTGAAGGTTTTGTAAAGGATCGCGCCGAGGCGTTTCGCAAATGGCTCGGCGCCGGCAAGCTGGGGGACGTCAAGCTGCACTGGCCCACCCTTGAAGACACCGTCGGTACGCTGCGCGCCGCCGGCGCCTGGGTCAGCCTGGCGCATCCGTGGCACTACGATTTCACCCGCAGCAAGCGCCGAAAGCTGATTGCCGACTATATTCAAGCGGGCGGGCAGGCGATCGAAGTGGTCAATGGTCATCAGCCTGCGGAACAGGTGGGCAGCCTGGCAATCCTTGCCCGAGAGTTCGGTCTGCTGGTCAGCGCCGGCAGTGATTTCCATGGCCCTGGTGGCTGGTCCGAGATCGGCCAGTACCGGCCGGTGCCGGAGGACCTTCCACCCCTGTGGTGTCGGTTCAAACATGACCCAGTTATTGCCGCCGTCTGAACAGGTAGAGAATGTGAGTCAATTTTTCCAGATTCATCCGGAAAACCCGCAAGCGCGCCTGATCAAACAGGCCGTCGAGATCATCCGCAAGGGCGGAGTTGTGGTCTATCCCACCGACTCTTCCTACGCAATCGGTTGCCAGATCGGTGACAAGAACGCCATCGAGCGCGTTCGTCGCCTGCGTCAACTCGACGAAAAGCACAACTTCGCGCTGATCTGCAGCGATCTTTCGCAACTGGGCAACTACGCCAAGATCGATACCGGGACCTTTCGAATCCTCAAAGCCCACCTGCCGGGGCCGTACACCTTCATTCTCAACGCCACCCGCGAAGTGCCGCGCCTGCTGCTGCATCCGAAGAAGCGCACCATCGGTCTGCGGGTGCCGAGCCATCCCATCGCGCTGGCGCTGCTGGCCGAACTGGGCGAGCCGCTGATGAGCGTGACCCTGATCATGCCGGGCGATGAAGACCCGTTGAGCGATCCATACGAAATGCGCCAGTTGCTCGAGCATCAGGTGGATCTGATCATCGACGGCGGTTCCGGCGGCATCAAGGCCTCCACCGTGATCGACCTGACCGGCGATGATCCGGAAGTGATCCGCGTCGGTTGCGGCGACCCGGCTCCATTCATGGTCGAGGCCTGAATGTCCGCAGTGGAAACCGTTGATCCCCAGGCCGGTGCCCAGCAGGAACTGCCGTTTGCCATGGTCTATGGCCAGGCCGTCACGGAAATGCCGCTGGACCTGTACATCCCGCCGGATGCACTGGAAGTCTTCCTCGAAGCCTTCGAAGGCCCCCTCGACCTGCTGCTGTACCTGATCCGCAAACAGAACATCAACATCCTCGACATCCCGGTGGCGGAAATCACCCGCCAGTACATGGGCTATGTCGAGCTGATGCAGTCGGTGCGCCTGGAACTGGCCGCCGAGTACCTGGTGATGGCCGCAATGCTGGCCGAGATCAAGTCGCGGATGCTGCTGCCCCGGGCCGAAACCGTCGAGGACGAAGAGGACGACCCGCGCGCCGAACTGATCCGCCGTCTGCAGGAGTACGAACGGTTCAAGGCTGCCGCCGAAGGCATCGATGGCCTGAGTCGGGTCGGTCGCGATGTGATCGTGCCCAAGCTCGACGCCCCGGAAGCCCGTGCGCGCAAGCTGTTGCCGGACGTGGCGCTGGAGGAAATCCTGATGTCCATGGCCGAGGTGCTGCGCCGCGGCGACATGTTCGAAAGCCATCAAGTCAGCCGCGAGGCGCTGTCAACCCGCGAGCGCATGAGTGATGTGCTGGAGCGGCTCAAGGGCGGCGGGTTTGTGCCGTTCGTCGAGCTGTTCACCGCCGAGGAGGGCAAGCTCGGGGTGGTGGTGACCTTCATGGCGATCCTTGAACTGGTCAAGGAATCCCTGATCGAGCTGGTGCAGAATGAGCCGTTCGCCGCGATCCACGTGCGAGCCCGAGCCGAATAACGAGTCCCGATATGAACCTGACTGAACCCCGCGAGCTGGCGCCCCTGCTTGAAGCCTTTCTGTTGGCCTCGGGAAAGCCGCAATCCATCGAGCGTCTGTATGAACTGTTTGAAGAAGGTGAGCGCCCGGAACCGCCGGTCTTCAAGAAAGCCCTGACCCTGCTCGGCAAGTCCTGCGAGGGCCGGGCGTTCGAGCTCAAGGAAGTCGCTTCCGGCTATCGTCTGCAAATCCGCGAAAAGTTCGCGCCGTGGGTCGGTCGTTTGTGGGAAGAGCGTCCGCAGCGCTATTCCCGAGCGCTGCTGGAAACCATGGCGCTGATCGCCTATCGCCAGCCGATCACCCGGGGCGAAATCGAGGACGTGCGGGGCGTGGCGGTCAACACCAACATCGTCAAGACGCTGATGGAACGCGAGTGGATCCGTATCGTCGGTTACCGCGACGTGCCGGGCAAACCGGCGATGTTCGCTACCACCAAGGCGTTTCTCGACCATTTCAACCTGAAGAATCTCGACGACTTGCCGCCGCTGGCCGAGTTGCGCGAGATCGAGGCGGAACCGGTGCTCGACTTCGACGACGCTCCGGTGCCACCGGGCTTGCAGGAACTGGCCGATGCCAGTGCCGAGCCGGAAGAACCGAAGGAGGAAACCAGTTTCCACACTCTGCTGCTGGAACTGGACAGCATGGAGGAGGGGATCAAGACCGACTTCGACGACTTGCTGCGTGACGGGGTGGGCGGCGAATCGATGCCGACCGGGTTTGAATCCGATCCTGTCGAGCCGCCGGATGAGGGTGAATTCGAAACTGAATTCGAGCCTGAATCTGAGTTTGAGCCTGAATTCGAGCCCGAGCAGGAAGACGATGTGCTCGGCGTGGCCGAAGCCCGGGAAAAACTGCTGGCTGCCGTCGCCCGGCTTGAGCAGCCCGCACCCGAACCCGCCGTCGAGGAAGAATTGAGCGAAGAAGAAGCCGAGGCCCGCGCCCTGGCCGAAGCCATTGAAGCCGAACGCCGCGAGTTCGAGGATTGAGCATGAGCTCGACCAAAGACCCGTGCATCAGCGTCTGCAAGTTCAGCGATGACATCTGCCTCGGCTGTGGTCGCAGCAAGCGCGAGATCCGGGCCTGGAAGAAACTCGACAAGGACGACAAGCGCACCGTACTGGCTGAAGCCGCGCTGCGTCTGATCAAGCTCGGCGCCACCGGTCGGCGGAAAAAGAAATAACCTTGGCCTGATCGACTAGTCTCTGATGCGCGCGCGGCCACATCCGCGTATGATTCGCGACCCTTCGGCGATCCCTTCGCCCGAAAACCCAGATTTCAACGCTTCAGCGGCTCATTCAGCGCCGCTGAACAGACCACACCGGGAGGTGCCCAGATGAGTGACATCAATCAGAAAGACGACCAGGAAATCGGCCCAGCAGGCGAAAAGCTGCAGAAAGTCCTCGCCCGTATCGGCGTCGGCTCGCGCCGTGACGTCGAATCCTGGATCGCTGCCGGCCGCATCAAGGTCAATGGCAAAGACGCCACTTTGGGCCTGCGTGTCGACATGCACGACGCCATCACCATTGATGGCAAGGTCATCAAGCGCGAAGAAGCCGCCGAGTCGGTTCGCCGCGTGATCATGTACAACAAGCCCGATGGCGAGATCTGCACCCGTGACGACCCGGAAGGCCGTCCGACCGTGTTCGACAAGCTGCCGCGTCCTAAGGAAGGTCGCTGGATCAACATCGGTCGTCTCGACATCAACACCACCGGTCTGCTGATGTTCACCACCGACGGTGAACTGGCCAACCGCCTGATGCACCCGTCCTACGAGATGGACCGTGAGTACGCGGTGCGTGTGCGTGGCGAAGTCGACGACGAAATGATCGAGCGCCTGAAGGCCGGCGTCGTGCTGGAAGACGGCCCGGCGCGCTTCACCGACATTCAACAGGCACCGGGCGGCGAAGGCTTCAACCACTGGTATCACTGCGTGGTGATGGAAGGCCGTAACCGTGAAGTACGTCGCCTGTGGGAATCCCAGGGCTTGGTGGTCAGCCGCCTGAAGCGCGTGCGTTTCGGTCCGGTGTTCCTCAATTCCGACCTGCCGATGGGCCGCTGGCGCGAAATGAGCCAGTACGAAGTCGACGTGCTGAGCGCCGAAGTCGGCCTGACCCCGGTGGCCATGCCGCAACTGAACGCCAAGAGCAAAGACAAGCTCGACCGCATGCAGCGCAAGTCGTCGCGTCCGATGGCGCGTACCGAGCGCGTGCGCACCCTGCGTCCGGCCAACGGTGCACCGATTGGCGCCGGTCCGCGTCCGGTCCGCGAGCCGCAGATCGAAGGCGAACGCCCAGGTCGCAAGCCGGCAGCGCGTCCGGATGGCGAGCGTGGCCCACGTAGTCCGCGTCCGGCCAATGGCCGTACCGAGCGGGGCGAAGGTCGCGGTACGCCGGTGGCGGATCGTCCAGTCGACACCAAGCGTCCGTCCAAGCCATCGTCGAAGCGTCCGGGCATCAAGCTGGCTGACGATGACAAGCCGTCGGGCAAGCGCCGTGGCGCACCGGCCGGTTCCGGCCAGCGTCCGGGTTTCGGTCGCAAGAAGCCGGAATAAGGCCGTTGTAAGCTTCAAGCGGCAAGCTTCAAGCTGAAAAAAGAAACGCCAACCTCAGGGTTGGCGTTTTTTTTTGGACTTTTTATTTCTTTTTTTCGGGCGTGTTTTTCTTGTTTTAAAACAAAAAACTTAACGCCTTTCAAATAGTTAGCCAGCTAACGTCAATCACCGGACGCCGCTTCGATGGGTCTGGAGTGGAAACTTTACGTTACGCGCTGTCAGTGAATATTTACGAAAAAGCCCTCGCCGTCCCATGAAACGGGTGGCTTTGCCTGGGTGTAAGGAAAATCTGCCGGAGCCAGGCTCACCGGGCCTTGCGCAGCGCTCTGGCGCGCTTGTTTCAGCGTCGTCAGGAGGGTGAGATGCGCCCCATGCCTGTCGTGCAGGTGCATAACAAGAAGGAGGCGCAATGAACGCCGTTATCCATTTTCACTTCTCCACGTGGGGCGAATCTTCCATCGTCCACGCCGATGGCCTGCAAAGGCCTGACTCAAATTTTGCAGCCGCCCGGGCCTCCCGGGGTGGACACATGCAATCCCGGCAACCGACACGCTGATCCGGCGAGGTCTGGCAGCAGGGGGTTAGCGGTGTACAATGCGCCGCGTTTTAACTGTGACCCTCTGCGTAATCGCGCAAACCTCAAGGTTTATCCGCCTTGTTCACTCCGCCGCGTCACAAGCGTGTCGGGTTCGATTTCGTCACAGATAAAAACAAACAGGTGACGCATGACCGTTGTAAAAAAGCTGAATTCCTGGTGCCTGCGCTGGGGTTTGATCAAGGTTGGCTGAAATCGCCACCTTGCAGCAACGTCTACTGAACATCATCAAACCTTGCGTGAGACCTTTTTCATGAGTGGACAAAACTCGCAATCAGGCGAGCTGAAACGCGGCCTGAAAAATCGCCATATTCAACTGATCGCCCTCGGTGGCGCGATCGGTACCGGATTGTTCCTCGGCTCGGCCGGGGTGCTGAAATCCGCCGGCCCGTCGATGATCCTCGGCTATGCGATCTGCGGCTTCATCGCCTTCATGATCATGCGCCAGCTCGGCGAAATGATCGTCGAAGAGCCGGTGGCCGGTTCCTTCAGCCACTTTGCGCACAAATACTGGGGCGGCTTCGCCGGTTTCCTGTCGGGCTGGAACTGCTGGATCCTATACATCCTGGTGGGCATGTCGGAGCTGACCGCGGTCGGCAAATACATCCACTACTGGGCGCCGGAAATCCCGAGCTGGGTCACTGCCGCCGCGTTCTTCGTGCTGATCAATGCGATCAACCTGGCCAACGTCAAAGTCTTCGGTGAAGCCGAATTCTGGTTCGCGATCATCAAGGTCGTGGCGATCGTCGGCATGATCGCCCTGGGCAGCTACCTGCTGGTCAGCGGCCATGGCGGCCCGCAGGCTTCGGTCAGCAACCTGTGGTCCCACGGTGGCTTCTTCCCGAACGACGTCAGCGGTCTGGTGATGGCCATGGCGATCATCATGTTTTCCTTCGGCGGCCTGGAAATGCTCGGTTTCACCGCAGCCGAAGCCGACAAGCCGAAAACCGTGATCCCGAAAGCGATCAACCAGGTGATCTACCGGATCCTGATTTTCTACATCGGCGCACTGGTGATCCTGTTGTCGCTGACTCCGTGGGACAGCCTGCTGGAAACCCTGAACGCTTCCGGCGATTCCTACAGCGGCAGCCCGTTCGTGCAGGTGTTCTCAATGCTCGGCAGCAACACCGCCGCGCACATCCTCAACTTCGTGGTCCTGACCGCGGCATTGTCGGTGTACAACAGCGGCACCTACTGCAACAGCCGCATGCTGCTGGGCATGGCCGAGCAGGGCGATGCGCCGAAAGCGCTGGCCAAGATCGACAAGCGCGGCGTGCCGGTGCGTTCGATCCTGGCGTCGGCGGCGGTGACTCTGGTGGCCGTGCTGCTCAACTACCTGATCCCGCAACATGCGCTGGAACTGCTGATGTCGCTGGTGGTTGCAACGCTGGTGATCAACTGGGCGATGATCAGCTTCTCGCACTTCAAGTTCCGCCAACACATGAACAAGACCCACCAGAAGCCGCTGTTCAAGGCGCTGTGGTACCCGTACGGCAACTACATCTGCCTGGCGTTCGTTCTGTTCATCCTTGGCGTGATGCTGCTGATCCCGGGCATCCAGATCTCGGTGTACGCGATTCCGGTGTGGGTGGTGTTCATGTGGGTCTGCTACGTGATCAAGAACAAGCGTGGTGCGCAACAGGCACTGCACGCAGCGAGCGCAGCCAAGTAAGCGTCGTTGCAAAAACAACAAACCCGGCCAAGTGCCGGGTTTTTTGTACTTTCGCGGTATCCTGCAGGTTCTGATCAGGGACGCTTTTCCATGCTGGTGATTTCAAACAACGTGCATCTGCCGGATGCCGAGATCGAACTGACGTACATCCGCGCCCAGGGCGCCGGTGGGCAGAACGTCAACAAGGTCTCCAGTGCCGTGCACCTGCGCTTCGACATTCCGGCCTCGTCCTTGCCCGAGTTCTACAAGGAGCGGCTGCTGGCGCTGCGCGACAGTCGCATCACCGGCGACGGCGTGCTGATCATCAAGGCCCAGCAGTACCGCACGCAGGAACAGAACCGCGCCGATGCACTGGAGCGTCTGACCGAGTTGATCCTCAGCGCCACCAAGGTCGAGAAGAAGCGGCGGCCGACCAAGCCGACGCTGGGCTCAAAGAAGCGTCGGCTCGAATCGAAGACCAAGCGCGGCAGCATCAAGGCCGGGCGGGGCAAGGTGGATTTCTAGTCTTCGCGGTATTTCGCCGTGTGGCGGTACAGATAGACGCTCAATGCCAGACCGCTCAGCGCGGCGAGGGCGGCGAACAGGAAGATCGAGGCAAAACCGAAGCCTGCTGCAATCGCCCCTGCCAGCGGCCCGGTGATACCCAGCGACAAGTCGATGAACAACGAATAAGCCCCGACCGCCGCACCACGGCTGGAGGCCGGCACCAGGTTCACGGCTTCCACGCCGAGCGCCGGGAACACCAGCGAGAAACCGAAACCGCTCAATGCCGCGCCGGCCAGTGCCCAGTGCGCGTCCGGCGCCAGCCACAGCAACAGCAGGCCCAAGGTTTCCACCGACAGGCAGGCAATCGCCACACGAAAGCCGCCGAGGCGGTTGATCAGGTTGCCGAACAGCAGTCGCGCACCGATGAAGCTGGCGCCGAACAGGCTCAGGCACAGCACCGCGTTATCCCAATGCTGCGTGGCGTAATACAGGGTGATGAAGGTGGCGATGGTGCCGAAACCGATCGAGCCCAGCGCCAGTCCGCAGCCATGCGGGAAGACGCGCCCGAGAACGTGCATGAACGGCAGACGCTCGCCAGCCACGATCGGCGCGGCGGTTTTCGGCCAGGCCAGCAGCAATCCCAGGCTGGCGAGCAGCAGAATGCTTACGCCCATGCTCCACAGACCGAAACGGCTGACCAGCCATACCCCGAGCGGCGCACCGACGGCCAGCGCACCGTAACTGGCGATGCCGTTCCACGAGATGACTTTGGCGGTGTTGGCTGCACCGACCCGGCCGATGCCCCAACCGATCGAGCCTGAGCCGACCAGACTTTCCGCGCTGCCCAGCACCAGACGGCCGACGAACAGGCTGATCAGGCTCAGCAGCGGCAGGTGGGGCGTCCACGCCGAAATCAGCATGAACACCCCGCTCAAACCACAGCCGGCCAGACCGATCATCACCGCACGTTTGCTGCCCTGGTTGTCGATGATCTTGCCGGCATACGGACGGCTGAGCAGGGTAGCGAGGTATTGCACGCTGATCACCAGCCCGGCGATGACCGCGCCGAAGCCCAGGTCGCTGTGCACATAACCTGGCAGCACCGCCAGCGGAATGCCGATATTCAGGTAGCCGATGAAGGTGAACAGGACGATGGAAACGACTTGCAGCGTGACCGCCAGGGGGCGCTGGGGTTCTGGCATAGAGGACGACATGAATAACGATCCACGGGAAGAGCAGAATAGATAGGCTGCTCATGATACCGATGCGGACGCGTCTGGGGCGGGGAAAAGTAAAACTATTTGGCCGGGGCGACCAATTGCGTGGTGACCAGTGCGGCCAACGCGTTTTCTTCGCTGCCGAAACGGGCGAGCAGGGCAGCCTGTTTCTCGGGCGAGAGACGGCTCCAGATCTCGATCATCTTCTCGGTGGCACCGATCAGGATCTCGGCCTGTTGTTCATCGAATTCTTTGGACATGGCAGCTCAGGTTTCAGGCAGTGTGGAAAGCGCATGTTAGCGCTTTCCACACGGTCTGTACGGCGGGTGTTGCTTACTCTTCGCTGTCGGCCGGACGGCTCTTGGCGGCTTCTTTCGGCTCGGGCTGTTGGGCACCGGCTTGTTGCGTGGTCGTCTGCTCAGTTTCGTGCAGGCTTGGGAAGGGGAGATTCGGAATCTCGTGCATGGTTGCGCTCCTCGCTAAGTCTGTTGATAGATCTGGTAGATCCGCGCTTTCAGAAAGCTTGCGAAGGATACAGCAGGAAAAGTGACAAACAGATTTTTAAATCCATTTGTTTCGACAGGCGGGATTGTCTAGACAAGTGCGACAGGGTGACGCAGCCCTGATCCGACCCCATGTTCCGTGCCTGATCGTTCCCACGCTCCGCGTGGGAATGCCTCAATGGACGCTCTGCGTCCGCTTCGGCAGGGACGCAGAGCGTCCCGGGCTGCATTCCCACGCAGAGCGTGGGAACGATCACGGAGAGGGTTAGTTGCAGACGTTGGCGATCGCTTCGGCCAGCAGGTCGAGACGCGTTGCATCAATCCCCGCAACGTTGGCCCGGCCCGAGCTGACCATGTACACGCTGTGATGCTCGCGCAGGTTTTTCACCTGTTCCGGCGACAGGCCGGTGTAGGAGAACATCCCGCGTTGCACGCCGATGTGTGCAAAACGCTCGCGCAGACCGTGCGGCTCCAGCGCTTCCACCAGACCGCTGCGCAACTGGGCGATGCGCAGACGCATGGCTTCCACTTCGTCGGCCCAGCGGCGTTTCAGCTCCGGGTCGGCGAGGATCGTGGCGACCACGGCCGCGCCGTGATCCGGTGGCGTCGACCAAAGGTTGCGGGCAATGTGCGCCAACTGGCTGCGGATGTCGATGAGCTTGTCAGCAGTTTTCGCGCTGACGATCAACGCACCGGTGCGGTCGCGGTACAGGCCGAAATTCTTCGAGCAGGAGCTGGTGATCAGCAGCTCGGGCAACTCGGCCGCAAACAGCCGGGTCGACCATGCATCCTGCTCCAGTCCGTCGCCAAAGCCCTGGTAGGCAAAGTCGATCAGCGGCAGCAGGTCACGGCGGCGTACCACCTCCAGCACTCGCTGCCAGTCGTCGTGGCTCAGGTCGAACCCGGTCGGGTTGTGGCAGCACGCGTGCAGCAGCACCACATCGCCTTTCGGCACTTCGTTGAGCACGGCAAGCATGGCATCGACGTCAAGGCGGTTGTCGCTGCCGACGTATGGGTAATGGCTGATCTTGACCCCGGCGGCCGCGAAAATCGTTTCGTGGATCGGCCAGGTCGGGTTGCTCAGCCAGACGCCTTTGCCCGGCAGGCATTGCGCGATGAAATCCGCTGCCAGACGCAGGGCACCCGTGCCGCCCGGGGTCTGGGTGGCGCCGGCACGTTGCTCGGCGATCAGTGCCGAATCGGCACCGAGCACCAGCTCATTGATGACTTTGCCGAACAGCGGATTGCCATGGCCACCGATGTAGGTCTTGGTGTCCTGGCTCTCGATCAGGCGCGCCTCGGCAATTTTCACCGCCTCGGGGATCGGCGTCAGGCCCTGGGCGTCCTTGTAGACGCCCACGCCGAGGTCGAACTTGCGCGGGTTGGAATCCTGCGCGTAGGCCTCCATCAGACCGAGGATCGGGTCGCCGGGCACCCGGCCGATGGCGTCGAAGTGCATTACTTGCGTCCTTCTGCGGTCTTGGCCACTTCGTCAGTGCGCGCGGCCATGATGAAGTCGTTGCGGTGCAGGCCTTTGATCGAGTGGCTCCACCAGGTCACGGTGACTTTGCCCCACTCGGTCAGCAGGCCCGGGTGGTGACCTTCGGCCTCGGAGATCTCGCCGACGGCGTTGGTGAAGGCCAGCGCGTGCTTGAAATTCTTGAACAGGAAGACTTTTTCCAGCTGCATGATGCTGTCGCGGACTTCGATGTTCCAGTCAGGGATCTGCTTGATCAGGATCGGCAGTTCTTCATCGCTGACTTGTGGGGCATCGGCACGGCACGCTTCGCAATGGGCTTGGTTCAAAGTGGACATGGTTTGATTCCTGAGATCGGATGTCTTTTTTATAAGAGCTGTTACGGTCGTCAATGTCGTCACGCTAAACCAAAGCCGCGACGACTGGCAGACTCACTTGTAAGTAAAAGCCACGGTTCACGCAGCTTTTGGTTTTGGCGGAAACTTCGGTGCGTGCAGACCCAGCTGCATGCCTTGCTTGACCATGGCCATGATGTCTTCGTGGGCCAGGTCGAACAGGCGCTTGAGATTTGGCAGGACAAAGTACAGCGGTTGCAGGATGTCGATGCGGTATGGCGTGCGCATGGCTTCCAGCGGATCGAAGGCCTGATGCTCGGGCTCGTCCGACAGCGAGTAAACAGTTTCTTTCGGCGAAGACAGGATGCCGCCGCCGTAGATGCGTTTGCCTTGCGGGGTGTCGACCAGGCCGAACTCGATGGTCATCCAGTACAGCCGCGCCAGATAAACGCGTTCTTCCTTGGTGGCC
Source organism: Pseudomonas sp. 22085 (assembly GCF_052045815.1). Lineage (NCBI taxonomy): Bacteria > Pseudomonadati > Pseudomonadota > Gammaproteobacteria > Pseudomonadales > Pseudomonadaceae > Pseudomonas > Pseudomonas sp. 22085. The sequence continues at coordinate 188,420 of NZ_JBQEQA010000011.1, read as the reverse complement.
TGCAGGCCGAGTTTGCCGTAGGTGTGGGTGAATTCGGCGAACCACGGGTTGGTCAGCAGCGGGCAGTGGCCAAAGATCTCGTGGAAAATGTCCGGCTCTTGCAGGTAGTCCAGTTCTTCACGGGTGCGAATGAACGTGGCCACCGGAAACTGCTTGCTGGCGAGCAATTCGAAAAAGGTCTGGAAAGGGATCAGCGCGGGAACGCGGGCAACCTGCCAACCGGTGGTCTCGCCGAGCACCTTGTTGATCTCGCCCAATTGCGGAATGCGGTCGTGGGGCAGACCGAGTTTTTCGATACCGTCCAGGTATTCCTGGCACGCACGCCCCTCGATCACTTTCATCTGGCGGGTGATCAGCGTGTTCCACACCGCGTGTTCTTCGGCGGGGTAGTCGATAAAACCTTGCGCATCGGGCTCGCGGGCCACGTATTGCGTCTGCTTCATACTGCTCTCCTGCGAGGGGAATTTCGTTCTTGTTATGTCCTGCGATGGACTGAGAAATACCCCGGAACGTTCGTTGTTGCAGCAGGTTGAAGACCGGCCGAGTAGGAAAAGTCTCTTTAATTCGTAAAATTTTCGTTACGCTTCGTGCGATAAGTCGTGTTTGCGGTGACTGTCGGGTTTGAAAAGACCGATGGCTGTCACATAATCTTGACGACTATCTTGCGCGCGGCGCAGAAAATTCCGGCGTCAGACCACTTTTTCACCTGTTTCGGGCCTTTATATGCGTATCAAAGTCCACTGCCAGAACCGCATCGGCATCTTGCGCGACATTCTCAATCTGCTGGTGGAGTACGGGATCAACGTCGCCCGTGGCGAGGTGGGCGGTGAGCATGGCAACGCGATCTATCTGCATTGCCCGAACCTGATCAACATTCAGTTCCAGGCGCTGCGACCCAAGTTCGAGGCGATTGCCGGGGTGTTCGGCGTCAAGCGGGTAGGGCTGATGCCCAGCGAGCGGCGGCACATGGAATTGAATGCACTGCTCGGCGCGCTGGAATTTCCGGTGCTGTCGATCGACATGGGCGGCTCCATCGTGGCGGCCAACCGGGCGGCGGCGCAGTTGCTCGGGGTGCGGGTGGATGAGGTGCCGGGGATTCCTCTGTCGCGTTACGCCGAAGATTTCGACCTGCCGGAACTGGTGCGCGCCAACAAATCGCGAATCAACGGCATGCGGGTCAAGGTCAAGGGCGACATCTTTCTGGCCGACATTGCGCCGTTGCAATCGGAGCACGACGACAGCGAGGCCATGGCCGGTGCCGTGCTGACCTTGCACCGGGCTGACCGCGTCGGCGAGCGCATCTATAACGTGCGCAAGCAGGAACTGCGTGGCTTCGACAGCATCTTCCAGAGCTCGAAAGTGATGGCGGCGGTGGTGCGCGAAGCGCGACGCATGGCACCGCTGGATGCGCCGTTGTTGATTGAAGGCGAAACCGGCACCGGCAAGGAATTGCTGGCGCGGGCCTGTCACCTGGCGAGCCCGCGCGGCCAGTCGCCGTTGATGGCGCTCAACTGCGCCGGGCTGCCGGAGTCGATGGCCGAGACCGAACTGTTTGGCTACGGTCCCGGTGCCTTTGAAGGTGCGCGTGCCGAAGGCAAGCTCGGGCTGCTGGAGCTGACGGCGGGGGGCACGTTGTTCCTCGACGGCGTCGGCGAAATGAGCCCGCGCTTACAGGTGAAATTGCTGCGTTTCCTGCAGGACGGCTGCTTCCGGCGGGTGGGCAGTGATGAGGAGGTTTACCTGGATGTGCGGGTGATCTGCGCAACCCAGGTCGACCTGTCGGAGCTGTGTGCGCGCGGCGAGTTTCGCCAGGATCTGTATCACCGCTTGAACGTGCTGTCGCTGCACATCCCGCCACTGCGCGAATGTCTCGACGGTTTGACGCCGCTGGTGGAGCACTTCCTTGATCAGGCCAGCCGGCAGATCGGCTGCCCGCTGACGAAACTGGCACCGGCGGCGATGGACCGGCTCAGTCACTACCATTGGCCGGGCAACGTGCGGCAGCTCGAGAACGTGCTGTTCCAGGCGGTTTCGCTGTGCGACGGCGGCACAGTCAAGGCCGAGCACATTCGCCTGCCGGATTACGGCGTGCGTCAGCCGCTTGGCGATTTCTCCCTCGAGGGCGGGCTGGACGAGATTGTCGGGCGCTTCGAGAAAGCTGTGCTGGAGCGCTTGTATTCCGAGCATCCGAGCAGTCGGCAGCTGGGTAAGCGGCTCGGGGTTTCGCACACTACGATTGCCAACAAGCTGCGTGAGTATGAAGTCGGCAAGGAGTCAGGCAGCGCCTAATCAGCCACACATTGATCCCCCCACGCTGATCGTTCCCACGCTCTGCGTGGGAATGCCTCAATGGACGCTCTGCGTCCGCTTTGGGACGCGGAGCGTCCCGGGCTGCGTTCCCACGCGGACGGTTCGACGCCTCGACGTGGGAACGATCCGCGATCAGCAATCAGGATCAGGTATTTGCCGCCAAGCGGCATGACACCGCCGGTTTTTCGTCTTCGATACATTGCCCTCATCCCCGCCTAATCCCTCAAGTCCTTTGTTTACCGGGTCCTCGGCCGTCAGAAAAAAGTTGGTCTGCAAATTGCTTATGGCTCAGCAGTACAGCGGTGGGCGGCAAACGTCCGGCATGCAGAGGAAAGAGTGTGGACAAGTACCTTTATGTGGCAATGACCGGCGCCAGCCAGAACGCACTGGCGCAAAAGGCTCATGCCAACAACCTGGCGAACATCTCCACCAACGGTTTTCAGCGCGACCTGGAACAGGCGCGTTCGATGCCGGTGTTCGGTGACAGCTTTCCGGCGCGTGCGTTTGCGATGAGCGAACGGCCCGCCACCGACTTCACGCCGGGCTCGCTGGTGCAGACCGGTCGTGACCTCGACGTGGCTGTGTCCGGCAACGGCTGGATCGCCGTGCAGAACCCCAACGGCGGCGAAAGCTACGTGCGCACCGGCAGCCTGAATATCGACGCACTTGGCGTATTGCGTGCCGGCAATGGCATGCCGGTCATGGGCAACGGCGGGCCGATCGCGGTGCCGCCGGAGCAGCAGGTGGAAGTCGGCGAAGACGGCACCATCAGCATTCGGGCGATGGGCGAAGGCCCGCGCGTCATGGCCGAAGTCGACCGGATCAAGCTGGTCAACCCGGACATCAAGAACATGAACAAGGGCCTGGACGGTTCGATTTATACCAAGGACGGCCAGCCTGCGCCGGCCGATGCCAACGTCAAACTGGTGTCGGGTTTCCTGGAGTCGAGCAACGTCAACGCCGTGGAAGAAATGACGTCGGTGCTGGCTCTGGCCAAGCAGTTCGAACTGCACGTCAAGATGATGAACACCGCCAAAGACGACGACCAGGCCATGGCTCGGGTCTTGCAGATCAGCTAATTATCAGAACGTCGCGCCGTAAAACAGGCGCACGAGGAGAATCGAATGCTTCCGGCTCTATGGGTTGCCAAAACCGGTCTGTCCGCCCAGGACACCAACCTGACCACCATTTCCAACAACCTGGCGAACGTGTCGACCACGGGTTTCAAACGTGACCGCGCCGAGTTCCAGGACCTGCTGTACCAGATCAAGCGTCAGCCAGGCGCCCAGTCGACCCAGGACAGCGAACTGCCGTCGGGTCTGCAAGTGGGTACCGGTGTGCGCATCGTCGGCACCCAGAAAAACTTCACCGCCGGCAGCCTGCAAACCACCGAGCAGCCGCTGGACATGGCCATCGACGGTCGCGGTTTCTTCCAGATCCTGCAACCGGACGGCACCACGTCCTACACCCGTGACGGTACTTTCCACCTCGACTCCAACGGCCAGATCGTCAACGCCAGCGGTTTCGCCCTGGAACCGGCCATCGTCATCCCGAACAACGCCCAGACCTTCACGGTCGGTCGTGACGGCACCGTGTCGATCACCGTCGCCGGCAACCCTGCCGCTCAGGTGATCGGCAACCTGCAAACCGCTGACTTCATCAACCCGGCCGGTCTGCAAGCGGTGGGCAACAACCTGTTCCTGGAAACCGCCGCTTCCGGTGCGCCGCAAGTCGGTACTCCGGGCCTGAACGGTTTCGGCACCACGCTGCAGAACACCCTGGAAACCTCCAACGTCAGCACCGTGGAAGAGATGGTCAACATGATCACCACCCAGCGCGCGTACGAGATGAACTCCAAGGTGATCTCCACCGCCGACCAGATGCTCTCGTTCGTAACGCAGAATCTGTAATCAAGTCTATGAGGCGGCCATGAGGTCGCCTGCAACACCGTGAGGTAAGGGTCATGAAACGCTTTGTATCTGTTGTGGCATTGAGCGGGGTCGTCTCGCTCGCGGGCTGCGTCGCTCCGACGCCCAAGCCCAATGATCCTTACTACGCCCCGGTGTTGCCGCGCACACCGTTGCCGTCGGCCGCCAACAACGGCTCGATCTATCAGGCCGGTTTCGAGCAGAACCTGTACAGCGACCGCAAGGCGTTCCGGGTCGGTGACATCATCACCATCACCCTGAACGAGAGGACCCAGGCCAGCAAGAACGCCAACTCGCAGGTGGCCAAGAACAGCAAGACCGGCATCGGCCTGACGTCGCTGTTCGGCGGTAGCGCCACCACCAACAACCCGTTGGGCGGTAACGACCTGAGCCTGGATGTCGGTTACAGCGGCGACCGCGCGACCAAGGGTGACAGCAAGGCCGCCCAGGGCAACACCCTGACCGGCTCGATCACCGTGACCGTCGCCGACGTGCTGCCCAACGGCATCATCGCCGTGCGTGGCGAGAAGTGGATGACCCTCAACACCGGCGACGAGCTGGTGCGGATCGCCGGTCTCGTGCGGGCCGATGACATCGCCACCGACAACACCGTGTCCTCGACCCGTGTCGCCGATGCGCGCATCACCTACTCGGGCACCGGTTCGTTCGCCGATGCGAGTCAGCCAGGCTGGTTCGACCGTTTCTTCCTCAGCCCGCTGTTCCCTTTCTAGGTGGCTACGTTGAATTTCAGAAGTCTCATGGTGGCCGCGTTCCTGTTGTCGGCGGCCTTCAATGCACAAGCCGAACGGTTGAAGGACATCGCCAGCATCTCTGGCGTGCGTTCCAACCAGTTGATCGGCTATGGCCTGGTGGTCGGTCTTAACGGTACCGGCGACCAGACCACGCAGACCCCGTTCACCCTGCAGACCTTCAACAACATGCTCTCGCAGTTCGGCATCAAGGTGCCGCCGGGATCGGGCAACGTGCAGCTGAAAAACGTCGCGGCAGTATCGGTGAGTGCCGATCTGCCGGCGTTCGCCAAGCCGGGTCAGCAGGTCGACATCACCGTGTCGTCCATCGGTAACTCCAAGAGCCTGCGCGGCGGCACTCTGTTGCTGACCCCGCTCAAGGGTATCGACGGCAACGTCTACGCCATCGCTCAGGGCAACCTGGTGGTTGGCGGTTTCGACGCTGAAGGTCGTGACGGTTCGAAGATCACCGTCAACGTTCCGTCGGCCGGTCGCATCCCGGGCGGTGCGTCGGTCGAGCGTTCGGTGCCGAGTGGTTTCAACCAGGGCAACAGCCTGACGCTGAACCTCAACCGTTCCGACTTCACTACCGCCAAGCGGATCGTCGACAAGATCAACGACATGCTCGGCCCTGGCGTGGCCCAGGCCATCGACGGCGGTTCGATCCGCGTGACCGCGCCGCTCGATCCGAGCCAGCGTGTCGACTACCTGTCGATCCTGGAGAACCTCGAAGTCGATCCGGGTCAGGCCGTGGCGAAAGTCATCATCAACTCGCGTACCGGCACCATCGTCATCGGCCAGAACGTGAAGGTATCGCCGGCCGCCGTGACCCACGGCAGCCTGACCGTGACCATCACCGAAGACCCGATCGTCAGCCAGCCGGGCCCGCTGTCCAATGGCCAGACCGCCGTGGTGCCGCGTTCGCGTGTGAATGCCGAGCAGGAAGCCAAGCCGATGTTCAAGTTCGGCCCGGGCACCACCCTCGACGAGATCGTCCGTGCGGTGAACCAGGTCGGCGCTGCGCCGGGTGACCTGATGGCCATCCTCGAAGCCCTGAAGCAGGCCGGTGCGTTGCAAGCCGACCTGATCGTGATCTGAGGACGCCGATCATGGATATGCGCAAAAGCGGTCTGGTCAGCAGTAGCGATTCGGGTTCGTACTCCGACCTCAATCGCTTGAACCAGCTGAAGGTCGGCGACAAGAACAGCGACGCAAACATGCGCAAGGTTGCGCAGGAATTCGAATCGCTGTTCCTCGGTGAAATGCTCAAGTCGATGCGTTCGGCCACTGAAGCGCTGGGGCAGGACAACCCGCTCAATACGCCGGCAGCCAAGCAGTATCAGGAAATGTATGACCAGCAACTGGCGGTTTCCCTGTCCCGCGAGGGCGGTGGTATTGGCCTGGCCGACGTGCTGATCAAGCAGATGTCGAAGAACAAACCGATGGCGCCGGGCGAGGCTGCGGCCGCGTCCGCCGCCAAGCAGGAAGAAGCCAGGGCCAAGGCCGCTGCCGTGGCCACGCCGATTGCCGCTGGCACCGTGGCTGCCAATGGTCCGTTGTCGCGACTCAATGGCGAGCGTCCGCTGTGGGCGTCGCGTTCGGTGCATGCGCCGAACACTGAACTGACCCATCGCAATGACATGGAAATGATCAACCAGCGTCGTCTGGCGTTGCCGCCGAAACTGGCGGATCGCTTGCTCGCAGGTCTTGTGCCGTCGGCCACGCCGGCAGCGGCCACTCAATTGCCGCAACGCGCCACGACCGTCGCTGCCACCGGCGCCGGCCCGCTGTACAACGGCGACTGGCTGGATCGTGCCGAGGCGGACAAGGCCTCTGGCGGACAGATGCAGATTTACGGCCGCGCCATGGCGCAGATCCCGCTGGCGCCAGCCAAGCGTGCATTCAGCAGCGCCGACCAATTCGTCAACACCATGCTGCCGATGGCGCAGGAGGCCGCAGCTCGCATCGGCGTCGATCCGCGTTATCTGGTGGCTCAGGCTGCGCTGGAAACCGGCTGGGGCAAATCGGTCATGCGCGCCCAGGACGGCAGCAGCAGTCACAACCTGTTCGGCATCAAGGCCAGCAGCAACTGGAAGGGCGATTCGGCCCGGGCGATCACCAGCGAATTCCGCAACGGGCAGATGGTCAAGGAGACGGCCGAGTTCCGTTCCTATGCCTCGTACAAGGACAGCTTCCACGATCTGGTGACGTTGTTGCAGAGCAATAATCGCTATCAAGAAGTGTTGAAGTCGGCCGATAACCCAGAACAGTTTGTACGCGAATTGCAAAAGGCCGGTTATGCAACCGACCCGAACTACGCGACGAAGATTTCGCAGATTGCCAGGCAGATGACGGTCAATCAGAACTACGCTGCGGCCGGCGTTTCAACAACGCCCTTATAAACACAAGGTAAGGTTTGAATCATGAGTTTGCTCAATATCGGGATGTCGGGGTTGGCCGCGAGTTCGTCCTCTCTGGCTGTGACAGGTAACAACATTGCCAACGTCGACACCGCCGGTTATTCACGTCAGCAAACCGTGCAGGGCACCAAGTCCTCGATTCAGTACGGTAACGTGTTCATCGGTACCGGTACGACCCTGGCCGACGTGCGTCGGGTGTACAACTCCTACCTTGAATCGCAGCTGCGTACCGCCACATCGCTCAACAGCGAATCCGCCGCCTTCGGTGCGCAGGCGACCGCGCTGGACGGCTCGCTGTCCGACACCAACACCGGCCTCACCGGTGTGCTGCAGAAATTCTTCACCTCGATGCAAGGCGTGTCGACCTCGGCCACCGACGACACTTCCCGTCAGTCGGTGCTGACCGGCGCCCAGGCCCTGACCAGTCGCTTCAATGCGCTGGCCAAGCAGATGAACGATCAGAACGCCACGCTCAATGGCAACCTGTCCGACATGGCGTCCCAGGTGAACAAGCTGGCAACCTCGATTGCCACGCTGAACCAGAAGATCGGCGAGATCTCCACCAGCGGCGGCCAGCCGAACGATCTGCTCGACAGCCGTAACGAAGCCGTGCGTCAGCTCTCCGAGCTGACCGGCGCGCAAGTCGTTGAGCGTGGCACCAGCTTCGACATCTACATCGGCAGCGGCCAGCCGTTGGTCATCGGCAATACCACCAATACCCTGAGCACCGTGCCGCTCAAGGATGACCCATCGCGCATGGGCATCCAGATGGATCGTGGTTCGAGCACCATCGACATCACCTCGGCGATGACCGGTGGTGAAATCGGCGGCCTGCTGACTTATCGCAAGGAAGTGCTTGATCCGGCACTCAACGAGCTGGGCCGCGTGGCACTGGTCGTTGCCGACCAGATCAACCGCCAGCAAGCCCAGGGCATCGACAAGAACGGTGACTTCGGCGCAGCGATTTTCAACAACATCAACAGTGCCGCCCTGATCAGCCAGCGCAGTATTGCCCAGTCCGGTAACAGCGCAGGTTCGGGCAACCTTGATGTCACCATCAAGGACACCGGCAAGCTGACCACCAGCGACTACCAGGTCACCTTCACCAGCGCGACCAACTACACGGTCAAGCGCTCCGACGGCACCGACATGGGTTCGTTCAGTACCACGACCACGCCGCCACCGGTGATCGACGGCTTTACCCTGGCCCTTAACGGTGGTGCGCTGAGCGCCGGCGATACGTTCAAGGTCACCCCGACCCGCAACGCGGCGTCCAGCATTCAGACCGTGCTTACCGACCCGAAGAAAATCGCGGCAGCCGGACCGTTGACCGGCGTGGCCAGTGCCAACAACGCGGGCACCTACACCCAGCCGACGCTGACTGACGTCGTCGACATCTACAATCCGGCGTCCCAGGCGGAGCTGCAGAACGCGCTCAAGTATTCGACTCCGGTCAAGCTGGTGTTCGGTGCAGTCGCCAGTGGCAGCCAGTCGTACAATATGGTCGACGCCAAGGGCAACACCATCGGCACCGGGACCATTGTGCCGGGGCAGGCCAACACCCTGAACCTGAAGATCGGCATGGTCGACTCCACCGGTGCTCCGGTGATGGACACTACCGTCATCCCGAACGTGCAAAAGACCTTCACCGTGCAGACCACCGTGGGCGCGACGCCGAAGTCCGGCGAAACCTTCACCATCAACCTGACCGGTGCGGCTTCTTCGGACAACCGCAACGCCCAGGCACTGGTCGGCCTGCAAACCAAGCAGACCGTGGACACCGGCACCGCCAGCAAAGGCATCAGCCTGACCGACGCCTACAACAAACTGGTGACCAACGTCGGTACCCAGGCCGCCCAGAGCAAGTCCGACAGCGCAGCCACCTCGGTGATCCTGGATCAGGCCCAGGGTGCGCGGGACTCGCTGTCCCAGGTCAACCTGGATGAAGAGACCGGCAACCTGGTCAAGTATCAGCAGTACTACACAGCGTCTTCGCAGATCATCAAAGCTGCGCAGGAAACCTTCGCCACGCTGATCAACAGCCTTTAAGGAGCCGTAATTCATGCGCATTTCCACCGCCCAGTATTACGCGACACAAGCTGCCCAATATCAGCGCAACTACAGCAAGACGGTCGCGACCGCCAACGAAGCCAGCAGCCTGCAGCGCATCAACACCGCCGCCGACGATCCGATCGGGGCGGGTCGTTTGCTCCGTCTGGGTCAGCAGGCCGCGATGCTCGATCAGTACAAAGGCAACATCGACACCACCAAGAGTTCGCTGACGGTTCAGGAGTCCACGCTGACGGCCATCACCGACGCCTTGCAGCGCGCCAAGGAAATCGGGCTGGCAGCCAACAACGGCATCGCCACCGATAAGGACCGCCAGGCTTACGCCGCCGAACTGGGCCAGATCCAGCAACAAGTGCTGGGCTTGATGAACTCCAAGGACGCCAACGGCAACTACCTGTTCTCCGGCTCGAAGACCGATACCGCGCCGTACTCGCAGAATGCCGATGGCACCTACACCTACAACGGTGACCAGACCCAGATCAACCTGGGCATTGGCGACGGTTTGTCGGTGGCCACCAACACTACCGGTTGGGATGCTTTCCAGCAGACCATCAATACTGCGCGCACCCAGACCAATATGACGGCTCCGGCCGTTGATGACGGTCGCGTTGTGCTGACCAACGGTATCGTTGGCAACGCCGCGACCTATAACTCCAAGTTCGCGGCCGGCCAGCCATACACCGTGGACTTCATCAGCAGCACTCAGTTGAAGATCACCGATGCCTTGGGCAACGATGTGACGGCCGAAGCCAGCCAGAACGGTCTGATCAGCAACAGCAACGGCGCCAACCAGACGGTCAGCTTCCGTGGCGTCGACTTGAAGTTGAACATCAACCTCAAGACCGGTGACACCAACCCGGACGCCGTCATTGCCGGTCACAGTTTCCAGCTGTCGGCCACGCCGGACTCGTTCACCACCGCACGCAGCCCAGGCAACCCGTCGACTGCGGTCATCACCGGTTCCAGCGTGACCAACCAGGCAGCCTACGACGCGGCCTTCCCGTCGGGCGGCGGTGCGGTGCTGAAGTTCACCAGCGCGACTGACTTCGACCTGTACGCAGCCCCTGTCACTGCCGACAGCAAGCCGATCTCGTCGGGTACCGTGGCCGGCGGCAACGCCACGGCAGCAGGCGTGACCTTCGCTCTTGGCGGCACGCCAGCCGCCGGTGATCAGTTTTCGATCCAGTCCAACAACCACCAGACCCAGAACGTGCTCGACACCCTGGGCCAGATGGTCGCGGCGCTGAATACACCGATCGACGGTGATCCGGTCGCCAAGCAGAAATTCCAGGGGGCAATGGAGTCGGCACTGGGCAACATCGACAGTGCCGCCAACCAGATCGGCAGTGCGGTAACGTCCATCGGCGCCCGCGGGCAGTCGCTGGATGACCAGAGCACCACCAACCAGAGCCTGCAACTGGCAAACGCCACCACCCAGGGCACGATCCGTGATTCGGATCCGGCCGAAGTGATGACCCGCCTGACCTTGCAGCAAACCATGCTGCAGGCATCGCAGCTGGCGTTCAGCAAAATCTCTCAGTTGGGCCTGTTCAACAAGATCTGAAGCCTGGGCGGGCGCGCAAGCGCCCGCCTGCTCCGATCGCTCTGTATCATTTGTCTTTTTCTGCGGTTTCAAAGGGCTCGCTGTTCCGGGCGGGTTCCCGCCGCTTGCGAGTTCGCCGTGAATTCACTTCCTCTTGTCAGCGTCGTCATTCCTGCCTTCAATCCGCGCTTCTTCGAGCGGACATTGAACAGTGCTGTCAGCCAGACTTACAGCCCTTTGGAAATCATCGTCTGCGATGACAGTCGGGGGCCCGAGATCGAGCGCATCGTTGCGTCGGTCATCGAACAGTCCGGTGTGGGCGTGCGCTACATACGCAATCCGCGCACCCTGGGAATGGTCGGCAACCTCAAGGCCTGCCTGAGTCAGGCGCAGGGCGAGTTCATCAAGTTCCTGTGCGACGACGATCACCTGTATGCCGACTGCATCCGGCAGCAGGCCCACGAGATGATGCGTGGCGAGGTCAGTCTGGTGTTGGCCCAGCGGCTGCTCTGGGATGAGCAGGACATCATTCTGCCCGCGCGCCTGGAAAACACGTCGTTGTCGCCGCACAGTGGTCTGTTCAAGGGCGATGACCTGCTGGGCATCTTCGAGAAATTCCCGGTCAATGTCCTCGGTGGGTTTACCAACGCGTTGTTCCGGCGTGTCGACGTTGAAGAGTTGTTGCCGGCGCTGACTCAGGAAGGTCACTGCTTCGTCGCGTCGCTGGATTTTGCCCTGTATGTCTGCCTGCTAAGGCGCGGCAATCTGGCGGTGTCCAACAATGTGCTAAGCGCCGAGCGGCTGTACCCTGAGCGCCTGAGTGCACAACAGCCGATGAAAGATGCGCTTGAGGTCGAGCGTGTGTGGATGACGCAGATGCTCAAGGCGCGCAGCGGCGAGTCGGCGCCTGCACCGGGCTGGGTTCGTTACATCCCTCTGACCAAGGCTGATGATCTGCCCAGGGTCTGGGAGGAGTTGCCGCTGAGTCGTACGCTCGGCACCAAACAGAGTCGTCAGGAGTGGAGTGTCGGCATCGACAGTTGGAGTTTTGCCGAACTCTACGCTCAGTGGCTCAACTGCCGGGTACTGACCGAAGGTCAGCGCACGCTGCTGCCCGAAACCCTCGCCGGCTGGACGCATCAACCCCGGATCGTGCCGATCGTCATCGACGGGCAGGGCAGTCGCGACGGTGTCGAACGCACGCTGGCATCGCTTGCCGCTCAGGATTATCCGCCGGAGCTGATCCTTGTCCTGTCTGCCTCGTGTACCGATACTGAGCTGGACGGGCGAGTGTTCCGCATGCCTTTGCAGGACGATGGCATGGCGCAGATCAATACCCTGCTGCCGCAACTGGCGGGGGCTGACTGGTTCTACCTGCTGCAGGCCGGTGATCGGCTGGTGGCACCGGCGTTGCTGGTCATGGCCGAGCGCATCGTGCATTACCCGTCACTGAAATGTCTGTACAGCGACGAGGGCAGCTTGCGTAACGGGGAGTCGGCAGAGCCTGCGTTCAAGCCGGATTTCAACCTCGACCTGATGCGCAGCTACCCCTATGTCGGTCGGGCATTGGCATTCGAGCGTGAGCGTTTTCTGGCGCTCGGTGGTTTTGCCCCTGACTTCGCACAGCTCGCGCCGCACGATGTGCTGTGGCGTCTGGTCGAGAGCGATGGCACACAGGTTGTCGGCCACATTGCCGAGGTCATGCTGGAGTCGCCGTTCGACCTGTCCAAGTGGCTCGTGGCCCCGGGTGTCCTCGAACAGAATCCGCGGGTGCTCGAAGCGCATCTGCAGCGCCTTGGTCTGGCCCATGACATCCGTCGTGGCAGCTGTGAACTGCTCAATCGGGTCGACTACCACCACGGCCGGCGTCCGCTGGTATCGATCATCATCGTGACCCGGGATCAGACTGCCGCCTTGCAGCGCTGCGTCGAGACGCTACTGGAAAAAACCGCCTACACCGAATACGAGCTGTTGCTGGTCGATAACGGCAGCACCAGCGCCGAAGCACTGGCCTGGCTGGACGGCATGGCGCAACTGGGCAGCGACCGGGTTCGTGTGCTGAGCTTTGCGCAACAGGGCAATGCAGCCGCCACACACAACTTTGCGGTAGGGCAGGCCCGCGGCGAATACGTGCTGATGCTCAATAGCTTTGCGGTGATCACCCAGACCGACTGGCTGGACGAACTGCTCAACCATGCGCAGCGCCCGGAAGTCGGGGTCGTCGGCGCCAAGTTGTACAATCCGGACGGTTGCGTGCTGCATGCCGGCCTGATTCTGGGCATGCAAGGTGCCGTGGGATTGCCCTTCTATGGTCAGTCGTTGCAGGCGGACGGGTACATGTTCCGCTTGCAGGCGGTGCATGACCTGAGTGCTGTCGGCGGCGATTGCCTGATGATTCGCAAGGCTGTCTATGAAACTGTCGACGGGCTCGACGAGCAGGATCTGGCGCAGGCTCTGAATGTGGCGGATCTGTGTCTGCGCGTCGGCCGGGAAGGTTACCTGGTGGTCTGGACACCTTATGCCATGCTGGCCCTGGGCGCGCGGCCGACGGCCGAGGCCACGGCAGAAGAAGAGCAACTGCAGATTCAGGAGCACGAAACGTTCTACAAGCGTTGGTTGCCACTGATTGCGCGCGATCCTGCGTTCAACGTCAATCTGGCGGTGCATGGGGTAGGTGCGACCAGCTTCAGTCTGGAACCGGGCCTGCGTACCGGCTGGAGCCCGTTTTCACGCAAGCAGTTGCCGAATGTGCTGGCGGTGCCTATCAACGCTTCCGCCATCGGTCACTATCGCATCAGCCAGCCGATGATCGAGCTGGAGGCGGCCAATCGTGTCGAAGGGCGGATCTGCTACGGCTTGCCTTCGATCATCGACATCGAGCGCCAGGCCCCCGACGTGATCGTATTGCAAGGGCGTTACTCGGAAGGTGCCATCGAAGAAATTCCGCCGTTGAAAAACTTTTTCAACGCCCGGCGGATCTACGAACTTGATGACTATGTCATCGATGTCCCTCATCGCAACGCGCACATTCGCAACATGCCGAACAAGCAGGAAATGGAGCGGCTGGTGCGGCGGGCGATCGGCCTGTGCGATCGTGTGGTGGTGTCTACCCAGCCGCTGGCCAACGTTCTGTCGGACATGCATCACGACATCCGGGTCGTACCGAACATGTTGTCGCGGCACTTGTGGACTGACCTGCGCAGCCAGCGTCGCACCTCGAAAAAACCGCGGGTCGGCTGGGGCGGCGGCACCAGCCACCACGGAGATCTGGCGGTGATTGCCGATGTGGTCCGTGAACTTGCGAACGAGGTCGACTGGGTGTTCTTCGGTATGTGCCCGGATGACTTGCGTCCGTACATGCATGAGTTCCACGGCGTGATCCCGCTGGATGTGTATCCGGCGAAACTGGCCAGCCTCAACCTCGACCTGGCCCTGGCACCGCTGGAGTTTCACATCTTCAACGATTGCAAGAGCAACCTGCGCCTGCTGGAGTACGGCGCGTGCGGTTATCCGGTGGTCTGCACCGATACCGAGGCCTATCAGGGTTATCTGCCGTGCACCCGGGTCAAGACCAACTCCACGGACGAGTGGCTGCAGGCAATCCGCATGCACCTGGCCGATCCCGATGCGAGCTATCGCATGGGTGATGAACTGCGAGAAGTCGTACTGCGCGACTACGTGCTGCGCGGCGACAACCTGCGGTACTGGGAAAACGGCTGGCTGGCCGACTGACCGGCACTGCTGAAAAAAAGGCGACTTTCGAGTCGCCTTTTTTGCGTCTTCAACATTCCGTTTGTATCAGTATCGATACTTTTTTCACCGCAGAGCCTCAAGAATCGGGATTTTCCTGTCGATACTTCTCTATTCGCTGACCTCGGACGGTTGCTGCTGGCGTGATCGGCCTGTGCCCGGGAGGCAGGTTTCCCGATTCAACAACAACGCAAGGAAGACGCAAATGTCAGTAGTGAATGGAACGAGTGATGCGGACGGCCTGTGGGGCACCGATGGCAATGACGAACTCTATGGACTGGAGTCGGATGATCTGCTGTTCGCCACTGCGGGATCAGACGTACTGGATGGCGGTGACGGGTTTGATACGGCGAATTATTACGCCTTGTCCTCGGGGGTGAGCGTCGAGTTCAACGATACCTCGACGACCGTCACTGCCGCTGACGGCAAGGTCGATACGCTGATCGGCGTGGAGAAGGTCTTCGGCACTTTTCAAAATGACACCTTCACCAGCAATGTGGCCGGCGTGACGCTGGAAGGCAGTGTCGGTGACGATGTGTATATCGTCGGCAGCGAAGGTGTGACGATCATCGAGGAAAACTATCTCGGCTACGACGAGCTGCGCACCAGTCTCAACACCATCAAGATGGACCCGTTCATCGAGAAGCTGACCTTTACCGGCACGGGCGACTTCAAGGGTTACGGCAATGCCAGCGACAACGAGATCATCGGTGGCACCGGCAACGACTGGCTGTGGGGCGGCGCCGGCGCTGATCACTTCGTGGGTGGCGAAGGCTTCGATACCGTCAGCTATTCCGACAGCCTCGAAGGAGTGAGAGTCCTGGACTTCGAGAACTTCGACGCATTGTCCATCGCCGCTGGCGACTCCTTCACCGGTATCGAGGCGATTCAGGGATCGAATTTCGATGACGTGGTGTATCTGCTCGATAACGCCATGATCGTGGATGGAGCTGATGGTTACGACACCGTGAGCTACCGCCTCTCCTGGGACGGCGTCAATATCGGCATTGGTCAGCAGGCAGGTGCTCCGGATGTCACGTTGCTGAACGTGGAGAAAGTCATCGGTACGCCGTTCGCTGACCACTTCACCGCCAACGTCGGCGGCCTGACCCTGGAGGGCGGCGCGGGTGATGATGTGTACACGATCAACAGCGAGGGTGTGACCATCGTCGAGCAGAATTTCCCCGGTGGCCTCGATCAACTGAACACCAGCCTGTCATCGATGCACATGGCTGCGTTCATCGAGAACATGACCTACACCGGCACTGCGGACTTCACCGGATACGGTAACGACGAAGACAACAGAATCATCTCCGGTGCCGGCAATGACGTCCTGTCGGGTGGCGCGGGCGGTGATCGCTTTGAGGGCGGAGCCGGTATCGACATCGTCAGCTACGACGACAGCAACGAAGGGTTGAGCGCCTCGCTGGGCTGGGGGCCGCAAAGCGGTATCGCGCTCTACGATACCTACGTCGATATTGAAGGGCTGCGCGGTAGCCGGTTCGATGACTTCCTGCGAGGCGACTCGGGTGACAACGTCCTCGAAGGCGGGTCTGGTAGTGATCAGATTGTGGGTGGCGATGGCAATGACTATCTCTATGGCGGACTGAAATCCGGTCTCGACACAAATGTCGCGCAGGCCGACTTGCTGTCTGGCGGTTCGGGCGATGACGTCATCGTCAGTGTCGTGAATGACCTGGGTACATTGGCCCATGGAGACGAGGGCGATGACACCGTCACGGTCAACCGCGGCGTTGCCTACGGTGATGAAGGCAATGACGTGCTGACCGGGACCGGCAGCAACTACATGCTGTTCGGTGACAGCGGTAATGACGTGCTGGTTCTCAACCTTGCGGGCCAGTCCGGCAGTGGCGGCTTCGCGTTCGGCGGTACGGGTGATGACACCTATGTCGTGAACACCACCGGGCTGGTAACGATTCAGGACGAAGGCTGGGACCTCAATGACACGCTGATCCTGAATACTGTCGCCAATCTCAGCCAGCTGAACGTCACTCGCATCGGTGATGACGCCTATCTGCATGGCGCCAACGACGGCAGCGTCGGCGTTCCTTACAGCGGCGTGAAACTGCAAGGCTGGTACGCCGAGTCTGCCGGGTATCCCGGGTATGCCGGGTATGCCGGGTATGCCGGGTACAACAAAATCGAGCATCTGCAGACCGCTGACGGCCAGGTCTACGACCTGCCGGCCACGATCGATGGATTCGCGATGTTTGGCTGATCCGTTCGATTCACTGAAGTAGCTTGATGAGAGGGATGATTCCGGCAACGGACTCATCCCTTTTTCATGTCCGGATGTCCCGCCGACGCAGGGCTGGCGGAGCTGGCGCGTTTCCTGCAAGTCCCCCTCAAATCGCCATAAAACGAGCGCTCGCGGTCATTCACCTGCGCCCGGACTGGCAAAGGTTCAGCCGCAAAGGCCTGCAACAGCGAGGCCGAGCCCTGTGACGTAGAAGAGGGGAGACGATGAAGGCAGTAATTTTGGCGGGTGGCCTCGGCACGCGCATCAGTGAAGAGTCGCACCTCAAGCCCAAGCCAATGATCGAGATCGGCGGCAAGCCAATTCTCTGGCACATCATGAAGCAGTATTCCGCCCACGGAATTCATGATTTCGTGATCTGCCTCGGCTACAAGGGCTACGCGATCAAGGACTTCTTCGCCAACTACTTCCTGCACACCTCCGACGTCACGTTCGACATGCGCAACAACCGCATGGACGTTCACCAGAACTACAGCGAGCCGTGGAGTGTCACCCTGATCGACACCGGCGAGGAAACCATGACCGGTGGTCGTCTGCTGCGCGCCGGCCGTTACCTCAAGGACGAAGAAGCGTTCTGCTTCACCTACGGCGACGGCGTCTCCGACATCAACATTGCTCAACTGGTCGACTACCACAAGGCTCATGGCCGTCTGGCGACCGTCACCGCCGTGCAGCCGCCGGGCCGCTACGGCGCCCTTGAGCGGCAGGGCGATCAGGTCCTCGGCTTCACCGAAAAACCGCGCGGCGACGGCGGCTGGATCAATGGCGGCTTCTTTGTGCTGTCGCCAAAAGTGCTGTCGTACATCGTTGGCGACGAAACTACCTGGGAAGCGGAGCCATTGGCTCGACTGGCTCAGGACGAACAACTGAAAGCCTTCGAGCACGAAGGCTTCTGGCACCCGATGGACACCCTGCGCGACAAGAACCATCTCGAAGCGCTGTGGCAGAGCGGGGAGGCCCCATGGAAGCAATGGGCCTGAGTCCTGAGTTCTGGCGCGGCAAGCGGGTTCTGGTCACCGGGCACACCGGTTTCAAGGGCAGCTGGCTGACCCTGTGGCTGCAAAGCCTCGGCGCGCACGTCAGCGGTTTTTCCCTCGACCCGTCGACCGAGCCGAGCCTGTTTGAACTGGCGCGCGTGAGCGAAGGCATCAATGATCAGCGCGGCGACCTGCGTGATCTGGGCGCCTTGCTCGAGATCATCGCCGACACCGAGCCGGAAATAGTCCTGCACCTGGCGGCCCAGCCGCTGGTGCGCGAAGGCTATCGTGATCCGCTCGGCACTTATTCCAGCAACGTCATGGGCACCTTGAATCTGCTCGAAGCGATTCGTCAGGTCGGTTGCGTGCGGGCCTGCGTGCTGGTGACCACCGACAAGGTCTACGCCAACAAGGAATGGCTGTGGCCGTACCGCGAGGACGAAGCCCTCGGTGGCCACGATCCTTACAGCAGCAGCAAGGCCTGCTGCGAGTTGCTGGCGCAGTCTTACGCGGCATCGTTCTTCCCGGCCGACAAGTACGCCGAGCACGGTCTGGCCCTGGCCACTGCGCGCGCCGGCAACGTGTTGGGCGGCGGTGATTTTGCCCCTGAACGGCTGATACCCGATGTACTGAAAGCCTGGTCGGCCGACGAGCCGGTGACCCTGCGTTACCCGCAAGCCGTGCGCCCGTGGCAGCACGCGCTGGAGCCGCTGGCCGGCTATCTGCAACTGGCCGCCGGGCTCTACGAACAAGGCCCGGAGTACGCCGGCGCGTGGAACTTCGGCCCGGGTGAAGCGGACATGTGCAGCGTCGGCGAAGTGGTCGAACTGCTTGCAAACCGCTGGCCTCAGGCCCGCGGCCTGCGTATCGAAAAGAGTGACCTGCACGAAGCCGGCCTGCTGCGTCTGGACAGCAGTCGCGCCCGTCAGGTGCTGGGCTGGCAACCGCGCTGGACGTTGCAGCAATGCCTGACCCAGACCCTCGACTGGCACCTGGCGTGGCAGAACGGCGACGACATGCGCACCGTGACTCTCGGCCAACTGAACCTGTACCGGGGCGCGCTGTGAGCGAGTTTTCCTTGAAACCGTTGCCCCTGGCCGGGTTGTTCAGCGTTCAGCACAAACGCTTCGAAGATCAGCGCGGGCACTTCGCCCGGCTGTTCTGCGAAGGCAGTCTGAAGGCATTCGGCAGTGAGTTTCACATCCGACAGATCAATCATTCCTGCACCCGCGAAAAGGGCAGCGTGCGCGGTCTGCATTATCAGAATGCCAATGCGCCGGAAGCCAAACTGATCACCTGCCTGCGCGGTGAGGTGTGGGACGTGGCGGTGGATCTGCGCCCGGACTCGGAAACCTTCCTGCACTGGCACGCCGAGCACCTGAAGGCCGGCGACGGTCGCAGCCTGTTGATTCCCGCCGGCTTCGCCCACGGTTTCCAGACCCTCACCGAAGACGCCGAACTGCTTTATCTGCACAGCGCCGATTACGCGCCGGAGCACGAGGGCGGTCTGTCGGTGAACGATCCACGGCTGGCGATCGCCTGGCCGTTGCCTGTCAATAATTTGTCAGCCCGGGATTCCAGCCATCCCGCGCTCGATCAACACTTTGCTGGAGTGCGTCTATGAACTGTCGTGGGTGCGCTGCACCGCTGAGCCTGCCGCTGATCGATCTCGGCACCTCGCCACCGTCCAACGCCTACGTGCACGCCGATCGAATCGAGCAGGCCGAGCAATGGGTGCCGCTGAAGGTCGCTGTTTGCGAGCAATGCTGGCTGGTGCAGACCGAGGATTACACAAGCGCCGACAGCCTGTTCGACGCCGATTATGCCTACTTCAGTTCGTTCTCCAGCACCTGGCTGGCTCACGCCGAGCGCTACGTGGCCGAGATGGTCGAGCGCTTCGGCCTGACCGCCGACAGCCGCGTGGTTGAGGTCGCCGCCAATGACGGCTACTTGCTGCAGTACGTGGCTGCTCGCGGTATCAAGTGCCTGGGCGTCGAGCCGACCCGCAGCACCGCGCAGGCAGCACGGGAAAAAGGCCTGGAGATCCGTGAACTGTTCTTCGGTCGCGACACCGCCGCCCAGCTGAAAAGCGAAGGCTGGGCCGCCGACCTGATGGCCGCCAACAATGTGCTGGCCCACGTGCCGGACATCAACGATTTCCTCGGTGGTTTCGCCGCGCTGCTCAAACCGACCGGCGTCGCCACTTTCGAATTCCCGCAACTGCTGACGCTGATGGCTGGCGCGCAGTTCGACACGCTGTATCACGAACACTATTCCTATCTGTCCCTGACCGCCGTGCAGACCCTGTGCGAGCGCAATGGTCTGGAAGTGTTTGACGTCAGCCAGTTGTCCACCCATGGCGGATCGCTGCGGGTGTTCGTCCAGCGCAAGGACGGCGAACGCCGCGCCGTGCAGCCTGCCGTGCAACAGCAGTTGCAGGCCGAACTCGATGCGGGTGTGAAAACCCCCGGGTACTACGCCACGCTGGCGCCGGCCGCCGAACGCATCAAGCACAATCTGCTGCGCTTCCTGTTGCAGGCCAAGGCCGACGGCAAACGTGTGGTCGGCTACGGCGCCGCTGCCAAGGGCAACACCTTGCTCAACTACGCCGGGGTCAAACCGGACCTGCTGGCCTGGGTCGCCGATGCCAACCCGCACAAACAGGGCAAGTTTTTGCCGGGCAGCCGCATCCCGATCGTCGCGCCGGCTCAGATCGACATCGAAAAACCGGATTACGTGCTGGTACTGCCCTGGAACCTGCTTCACGAAGTCAGCCAGCAACTGGCTCAGGTGCGTCAGTGGGATGGCCGCTTCGTGATCGCCGTGCCTGAGTTGAGCGTGCTGTGAAGGTTCTGGTCACCGGGGCCACGGGCTTCGTCGGTCGTCATCTGGTCGCGGCATTGCTGGCCCGTGGTTGCACGGTGCGGGCGGTTTCACGCGACGCGCAGAAAGCCGCGGACATGCCGTGGATCAAGGACGTCGAGTTCGTGAGCGCGGATATTCACGCGGCGGATCTGAATGTCGCGGCGCTGACCGAGGGCGTCGATGCACTCGCGCACCTGGCCTGGCCGGGGTTGCCGAACTATCGGGCGCTGTTTCATTTCGAGCACAACCTGATGGCCGACTACCGCTTCATCAAAGGCGCGGTAGAGGCGGGCGTGAAACAGGTGCTGGTGACCGGCACGTGCTTCGAGTACGGCATGCAGAGCGGTCCGTTGAGCGAACAGAACGACGCGCAGCCGGCCAATCCCTACGGTCTGGCCAAGCACACCCTGCACCTGTTTTTGCAAAGTATGCAGCAGGAGCATCCGTTCACCCTGCAATGGGTACGGCTGTTCTACCTGCACGGTGAAGGGCAGAACCCCAACAGTCTGTTGGCGGCGCTGGACCGGGCCATCGATGCCGGCGATGCGACGTTCAACATGTCGGCGGGCGAGCAGTTGCGAGATTTTCTGCCGATCCGGACAGCTGCGAATCACCTCGCCGCGATCCTGCAACAACGAGATTTCGACGGCACGATCAACTGCGCCAGCGGCCAGCCGGTTTCGGTGCGGGCGCTGGTCGAACAGCGCGTGCGTGAGCGCGGCGCGACCATCGGCCTGAACCTCGGCCACTACCCGTATCCGACCCACGAACCGCTGGCGTTCTGGGCGGTGACCGAGCGCTTGCAACAGTTATTGGGAGAGCTGCAATGAGGCACGAGTTGTATCGGGTCACCGACCTGCCGGTGCTGCAGAACCGCACCTTTGCCGATCCCGAATCGGCGAAGGCCTCGGCCAGCGCCGACATGTTGCTGGTGCAGGATGAACGCAGCGGTCTGATCTTCAATGCGGCGTTCGACGCCGACAAGCTCAGCTATGACGCTGATTACCAGAACGAGCAGGCGCATTCCGGCCAGTTCCAGAAACACCTGAGCGATGTCGAAGGCATCATCGCCCGGCACTTCAAGGGCCAGGAACTGATCGAAGTCGGCTGCGGCAAAGGTTATTTCCTGGAGCTGCTCAAGGGCCTGGGTTACCACATCACCGGCATCGACCCGGCCTACGAAGGCGAGAACGCCGACGTGATCAAGGCCCCGTTCACCCGAGGCCTGGGCCTTGCGGCGGACGCCATCGTGCTGCGCCATGTGCTGGAGCACATCCAGGATCCGCTGGGCTTTCTGGCGGTGATCGCCGAAGCCAATCAGGGCGGCGGGCAGATCTACATCGAAGTGCCGTGCTTCGACTGGATCCTCGAACACCGCGCCTGGTTCGACCTGTTCTACGAGCACGTCAATTACTTCCGCCTCGATGACCTGCGCCGGATGTTCGGCACGGTGCATGAGGCCGGTCACCTGTTCGGTGGCCAATACCTGTACATCGTTGCTGACCTTGCCACGTTGCGCCTGACCCCGGAACAACCGGTGCCACGCCTGGCGTTGCCGGACGATTTCACCGCCAGCCTCAAGCGCGCGGTGCAAATCATCCAGGGCGCACCCGGGCAGGGTTCGGCGATCTGGGGCGCCTCGTCCAAAGGCGTGATCTATTCGCTGTTCCTGCAACGCGCCGGCGTGGCGGTGGATCGCGTGGTCGATATCAACCCGGCCAAGCAGGGGCGTTACCTGCCCCTGAGCGGCGCCCGGGTATCCTCGCCGCAAGAGGCGATGGACGCCTTGCCCGAGGGCGCCAACCTGTTTGTGATGAATTCCAATTACCTCGAAGAGATCAAGCGGATGACCGGTGGACGTTACGTCTATCACGCCGTCGACAGCGCTTCGTTCCAGTGACCCTTGAGATTTTGAAAATGACCGACAACAGCATCAACGAAGCTTTCGAAGCCGAATGCCGCGAGCAGATCGCCCAGCAGGGTGACGACCAGAAACTCACCGGCCTGGCCCGTGATTTCTTCAACGAATCGGCCAAGCACAAGTACAGCTACCACTTCTCGTGGATGGGCCGTCCGATCATCCAGCTGCCGCAAGACATGATGGCCATGCAGGAAATCATCTGGCAGGTGAAGCCGGATCTGGTCATCGAGTGCGGCATCGCCCACGGCGGTTCGATCATCTACTACGCCTCCCTGCTGGAGCTGCAAGGTCACGGCGAAGTGCTGGGCATTGATCTGGACATCCGTGCGCACAACCGTGAAGCCATCGAAAGCCACCCGATGAGCAAGCGCATCAAGATGATCGAAGGTTCGAGCATCGACCCGGCCATCGCCGCCCAGGTTCGCGCTGCCGCCGAAGGCAAGAAAGTCATTCTGGTGCTCGATTCCAACCACACCCACGACCACGTGCTCGAAGAGCTGCGCCTCTACGCGCCACTGGTTTCGGTCGACAGCTACTGCGTGGTGATGGACACCGTGGTTGAAGACATGCCGGCCGATTTCTTCCCGGATCGTCCATGGGGCCCGGGCGACAACCCGAAGACCGCCGTGTGGAAATACCTGGAAGAGAACAAGGATTTTGAGATCGACGTTCAGCTGCAGAACAAGCTGCTGATCACCGTGGCGCCGGACGGCTATCTGCGTCGCGTTCGTTAATTCGCAACATCACCCAAGCGTTGTCTCGGCGGATCGCCGGTTGTGGAGAAAGTTATGCAAGGCAAGTTCAGTTCTGAATTGACGCTACCGCTCAACGAGCTGTTGACCGTGGTGCTGATTACGCACAATCGTCCGGCGTTCCTGCGTCGGGCGGTGAAGTATTACAGCAGCTTGCCCTGCAGAATCATGGTGCTGGACTCCACGGCCGAGCGGCCGGAAGGCGACTTCTGCGCAGTCGATTACCACCACGTGCCGCAGTTCGCCTACTGGGGCATGCAGGCCAAGCTGGCCTATGGCGTGGAGCAACTGACCACGCCGTACATGGTGCTGGCAGCCGACGACGACTTCATCCTGCACGACTCGCTGGCCGAGTCGGTGGGCTTCCTGCAGGCGAATCCGGATTACGGCATGTGCCACGGCTACTGCATGATGTACCTGACGCTGGGCGGTGGCGTGAGCTACTACCGCCGCGACAAGAAAGTGCAGGAGGACTATGCGTCCGAGCGGGCGCAGGACCGCGTCGTCGACTACATGAGTCAGTACATCCCGCCGTTCTACGCGGTGACCCGTACCGACCTGATGAAAACCTGGCATTCGGCATTGCCGCCGGGCACCAGCTTCCAGTGGCAGGAGATCGGCCACGTGTACTTCCTGCTGGCCAGTGCCAAGGCACGGATCCTGCCGATCCCGTATGTGGTGCGTGAGATCAACTATGGCAACTCCGAGCACAGCACCGAGGTCTACCACTCGCTGACCTATATCGATGCCAAATCCGTGGCCGAACGCGAAGCCTTTGCCGAATTCCTGGCGGGTCTGCCGACCGGTATCAAGGACTTGAATGCAGAGCAGGGCAAGGCGTTTGCCCTGCAAAGTTTCGAGGCGATGGTCGACAGTCTGCAAAGCGGCCGCGCTCTGACGGCGGAGCTGATTATTCAGTCGACCTGGAACCATGAACTCAAGCGCCCGGACCGCCGCTTCGGCCCCCTGCAGTACGTCGAAATGCCGTTCTACAACCAGGCTTTCTTCGATCGCCTCGAACAGTTCGAATTCATGCTGCACGCGATGCCGGCAGGGCGTATTCAACTGGAGAAACTCGAGGGCGTGTGGACGCGTCAGGCGCACCTGATCCAGGCGCGCAACAACGATACGCCGGCAAGCGTGCTCGACCGCCTGTGGCAGGCCCATGACCTCAATGCGTTCAACCGCACCGTAGCCAAGCGCCTGGCCGAGCAACTGGAGCTGTCTGGTGAGGATGAGCAAGCGCAGACGATGCGTGACTGGATCGCACGTCTGGAAACGTTGACTGTCGCCGATCACCATCAGGTGTTCGACCAGATGCAGTCCGGCCGTCTGCTGAAGTGGCTGGAGACGCGTCAAGCCGATGCGGGGCAGATCGAAGCGATTGCCGAACATCTGGCCGTGAACGGTGGTGGCCCGCAGTTCGCCATCTTCCTGCTGGATATGGATGACGACATCGACAAGCTGCAGGTCAGCCTCGACAGCCTGCTCGAAGGTCAATGCAAGGCGTTCCGCATTGTCGTGTTCACCACCGGTGAAGCACCGGCGGCGACCACTGCGCAGAACACCCTGCACTTTGTCCGCGTGACGCCCGACAATCTCGTCGACAAGCTCAACCAGAGTGCTCGTCAGTCGCCTTGCGACTGGTTGCTGCTGGCTGAGGCGGGAGATGAGTTCACTGCCGGCGGCCTGTTGCGCGCCAGTCTGGAGCTGATGAACGCCGGTGGTATCAGCGCTGTTTCCACGGACGAGATTCAGCGCCGGGAAAACGGTGCGCTGATGGATGTGTTCCGTCCAGGCTTCAATCTCGACCTGTTGCTGAGCCTGCCAGGCCTGATGGCGCGGCACTGGTTGATCCGGCGTGAAGTATTGCTGGAAGTTGACGGCTACCGCGCCGATTTCAGCAAGGCGCTGGAGTTCGATCTGCTGCTGCGCATTATTGAACAGGGTGGCCTGAACAGCCTGGCGCACCTCGATGAGCCGCTGCTGATCACACAGGCGCCGGAGCTGGAAGAGAATCCGCATGAGCGTCTGGCATTGCTGCGTCATCTGGGCAATCGCGGTTACAAGGCCAAGGTCACGTCGGCGGTGCCGGGGCTCTACCAGATCGATTATCACCATAGCGATCGCCCTCTGGTTTCGATCGTTATCCCGGCCGGGGACGATCTGTCTGCTCTGCAACGCTGCCTGGAAGGCGTACTGTTGCGCACCCGCTATCACAAGTACGAAATCCTGATAGCAACCACGGCTTCGCAATCGGCCGAGGTCAATGACTGGCTCGGGACTTATCAGCACCCGAAAGTCAGCGTGCTGCGTGCCGATCAATCACTCAGCACGGCTGCGCTGTGCAACGCGGCCAGCCAGCAGGCTCAGGGCGAATTTCTGGTGCTGTTGGCGGCGGATGCGGAAGTGGTCAATCCGAACTGGCTGGACTCGTTGCTCAACCATGCCCTGCGCCCGGAAATCGGTGTGGTCGGCCCCAAACTGGTCAATCGCGACGGCAAGATCAGCCAGGCCGGCCTGATCCTGGGCATGAACGGTGGGGTCGGCTCTGCATTCATCGGCGAGAAACACGACGCCGAAGGCTACCTGTACCGGTTGTCCGTGGACCAGAACTACTCGGCGGTTTCGAGCGTATGCCTGATGGTGCGCAAGGAGCTGTTCGAGGCGCTGGGCGGTCTGGACGACAGCACGTTCGCTGCTGGCTTCAGCGATGTCGACCTGTGCCTGAAGGCCGGCCAGGCCGGCTATCTGACGGTCTGGACGCCATCGGTGCAAGTCATCCATCAGGGCGATATCGCCCAGGCTGATCAGGCACTGGCTGCGTTGCAGGAAAAATGGGCGGCGGCGTTCGCCCAGGATCAGGCGTACAACGCCAACCTGAGCCTGACTGGCAAAGGCTTTGTGCTGAACGACAGCGCTTCGCTCAATTGGGCGCAGTTGATCGCCTAGGTCTGGCGGACAAGGAACGGAACTCAAGACATGTTCAACGGAAAATCGATTTTCATCTCCGGCGGCACCGGCTCGTTCGGGCGCAAATTCATTGCGCGCCTGCTCGAGCAATACCAGCCCAAGCGCGTGGTGGTGTTCTCCCGGGATGAACTCAAGCAATACGAAATGCAGCAGACGTTCAATGCGCCGTGCATGCGCTACTTCCTCGGCGATGTGCGCGACGCCGACCGTCTGCGCCAGGCCATGCGCGGCATCGATTACGTGGTGCATGCCGCAGCTTTGAAGCAAGTGCCGGCAGCGGAATACAACCCGACCGAATGCATCCGCACTAACGTCAACGGCGCGGAAAACATCATCGCTGCCGCCATCGACAACGGGGTAAAGAAAGTCGTCGCGCTGTCCACCGACAAGGCCGCAAGCCCGATCAACCTGTACGGCGCCACCAAGTTGCTGTCGGACAAGTTGTTCGTCGCGGCCAACAATATCGCCGGCGAACAGCAGACACGTTTTGCCGTGGTGCGCTACGGCAACGTCGCCGGTTCGCGCGGGTCAGTGGTGCCGTTTTTCAGCAAGCTGATCGCTGACGGTGCGACTGAGCTGCCGATCACCGATGAGCGCATGACCCGCTTCTGGATCACCCTCGATCACGGCGTGCAGTTCGTGCTCGACAGCTTTGCGCGGATGCACGGCGGCGAAGTGTTCGTGCCGAAGATCCCGTCGATTCGCGTGGTCGATCTGGCGCGTGGCATGGCCGAGCATCTGCCGCACAAGAACGTCGGCATTCGTCCGGGCGAGAAGCTGCACGAGTTGATGGTGCCGCTGGACGATGCGCGGATGACCCTGGAATTTGCCGACCACTACACGATCCAGCCGTCGATTCGCTTCACCAGCGTCGACGTGGATTTTGCCGAGGACAAACTTGGTGAGCGTGGCGTGCCGGTCGGCGAAGATTTCGAATACCGCTCCGACACCAACCCGCACTTCCTCTCGGTGGGTCAGATCGCCGACCTGCACGCGAAGCTGTCGGTATGATTCCCTACGGTCGGCAGAGCCTCGACCAGGCGGACATCGACGCAGTGCTCGAGGTGTTGCAGTCCGACTGGTTGACCCAGGGGCCGACCATCGAACGCTTCGAGCAGGCGATGGCCGAGCGTTGTCAGGCCGACTTTGCCGTGGCGGTGTGCAACGCCACGGCGGCGCTGCACATTGCCTGTCTGGCGGCAGGGCTCGGCGCGGGCGACCGCTTGTGGACCACGCCGAACACCTTTCTCGCGTCGGCCAACTGCGGCCGTTATTGCGGTGCCGACGTTGATTTCGTCGACATCGATCCGCTGACCTGGAACCTCGATGCCGAAGTCCTGGCGAGCAAACTCGATGCGGCCGAACGCGACGGCACGCTGCCCAAAGTGCTGGTGGCAGTGGCGTTCTCCGGGCAGAGCTGCGACATGCGGCGAATTGCCGAACTGGCCGAACGCTACAACTTCACGGTCATCGAAGACGCCTCCCACGCGGTCGGCGCCAGTTATGCCGGACGACCGGTGGGTTGCGGTGAGTTTGCCGCGATGACCGTGTTCAGTTTCCACCCGGTAAAGATCATCACCAGCGGCGAAGGCGGTATGGTGCTGACCAATCGCCCGGAACTGGCCGAGCGCCTGCAACGCCTGCGCAGTCACAGTATGACCCGCGATCCGCAACAGATGACCGAACCCAGTCACGGCCCGTGGTACTACCAGCAGGTCGAGCTGGGGTTCAATTACCGGATCACCGATCTGCAAGCCGCGCTGGGCCTGTCACAGCTAGGCAAACTGGACGGGTTCATCGCCCGTCGCAGGGAGTTGGCCGCGCGTTACGATCGCTTGCTGGCTTACCTGCCGGTTACCGTGCCGAGCCCCCAGCCGGACGCCGAGTCGGCCTGGCATCTTTACGTGGTGCGTTTGCAGACCGAACGCATCAGCCTCAGCCACCGTCAGGTATTCGAAGGCTTGCGCGCCGTTGGCATCGGCGTGAACCTGCACTACATTCCGCTGCATTTGCAGCCGTACTATCGTGATCTGGGTTTTGCCGAGGGTGACTTCCCCGAGGCCGAGCGTTATTACGCCGAAGCGATCAGCCTGCCGCTGTTCCCGCTGCTGAGCGATCAGCAGCAGGACTACGTGGTCGAGCAATTGCGTCGGTTGACCGAATGATTGCCGCCGCGGCGGTGAACGGAAAACGGTGATGCGTGATCTGAGCGAGCAGGAACAATTCTGGCAGGGCGAATTCGGTAACCAGTACGTGGATCGCAATATCGGTCAGCCACTGGTGGCGGCCAATCTGGCGTTGTTCGCCAAGGCGCTGACCCGGGCCGGGCGGATCGACAGCCTGCTGGAGCTGGGCACCAATGCCGGCAACAACTTGCAGGCGCTGCGTCAGTTGCTGCCGCGTTGCGAGCTGTTCGGGGTCGAGATCAATGCCAGTGCCTGCGCTCAGGCGTGTGCGCTGGAGATTGCGAACATCTGGCACGGTTCGCTGTTCGACTTTCCCCGTGAGCGCCAATACGACCTGACCCTGAGCAAAGGCGTGCTGATCCATCTGGCGCCGGAGCTGTTGCCGACCGCTTATGCGCAGTTGTACGAGCTGAGTTCGCGCTACATCCTGATCGCCGAATACTACAATCCGTCGCCGGTGGAAGTGTCCTATCGCGGCAACAGCGGCAAGCTGTTCAAGCGCGACTTCGCCGGGGAACTGCTCGATCGCTATCCCGATCTGCAACTGCTGGATTACGGCTTCGGTTATCACCGCGATCCGCAATTTCCGGTGGACGACATCACCTGGTTCCTGCTGGACAAACGTCCTTGAACAACGTCGCAATCATCCCGGCCCGCGGGGGCAGCAAACGCATTCCACGCAAGAATCTTGCGCCGTTCGACGGTGTGCCGATGATTGTCCGTTCGATTCGTACGGCCCTCGATTCAGGGTTGTTCGAGCAAGTGGTGGTCAGCACCGACGACCCGGAAATCGCAGACGTGGCGCGGGCCAATGGTGCTCAGGTGCCGTTCATGCGTCCGGCGGAACTGGCCGATGATTTCACCGGCACTGCGGCGGTCATCGTGCATGCCTTGCAGCAACTGCCGGCCTTCGAATACGCCTGCTGTGTGTACGCCACGGCGCCGCTGTTGCAGGCACGGTTTCTGCGTCAGGGACTGGAATTGCTGGCGCAGCATCCGGACAAGTCCTTTGCTTTTTCAGTCACCGATTTCGGCTTTCCGGTGCAGCGCGCCTTGACCCTCGACGGGCAGGGCGCGCTGACGGCGTTGTATCCCGAGTTTCGCAATACCCGTTCGCAGGATCTGCCGGCTGCCTTTCAAGATGCCGGCCAGTTCTATTGGGGCCGTAGTGAGGCCTGGCTGGGTGGCGAGGTGTTGTATTCGCCGGCCAGTCTGCCGGTGATCCTGCCACGCCATCTGGTGCAGGACATCGATACCGCCGAAGACTGGAAGCGCGCCGAGTACCTTTACGCCGCCCTCAAGGCTGGTGGAGAACTGCAATGAGAGTGCTGATCCGCGCCGACGCCTCGCCGACCATCGGCAGTGGCCACATCGCCCGGTGCCTGACACTGGCGCGAGTACTGCGCACGCAAGGCAGTCACGTTGCGTTCGCCTGTCGTCGTTTGCCGGGGCATCGGCTTGATGCGTTGCAAAGCGAAGGCTTCGAGACCTTCGCGTTGCCGGATCGCTATGCCGGTGAAGACCCGGAGCAGGCCATCGAGTCGATGCTGCCGTGGCAAGCGGATATCGATGCACTGGCGACGCAGCTGGAAGGGCAGCCCGGATTTGACTGGGTCATCGCCGATCATTACGGCCTCGATCATCACTGGCAGACCGCAGCTCGTCGCTTCGCACCACGGATCGCCGCCGTCGATGATCTGGCGACCCGCCGCTACAGCGTGGACCTGTTGCTCAATCAGAACCTCTCCGGGCTCAGCGAAAATTATCAGCCGCTGCTGCCGGCCGGTTGCCGAGCACTGCTCGGCCCGCGCTTCGCCATGCTGCGCGAAGAATTCAGTGGCCCGGCCATCGAGATCAAACCGGTGGCGCGCCGGGTGCTGGTGAATTTTGGCGGCTTCGATGCGGCACGCCAGACTCATCACGCCATGCTGGCGCTGGCGGATTTTTCGGCGCTTGAAGTGGATTTTGTCGCCGGCGCCGACAACCCGGCCTGGGCAGAGATGCAGGCACTGGCCGAAACGCGGCCGCACTGGCGTCTGCACAGTTTCGTCAGCGATTTTCATCGACGCATGACCGAGGCCGACCTGTTTATCGGCGCCGGCGGCGGCACCAGTTGGGAGCGCGCGGCCTTGGGCCTGCCGACGATCTGCATTGCGGTGTCGAACAACCAGCAGGCCAACGGTGAGGTGATGGCGGCGGCCGGGGCGCATGTGTTCATGGGCGCGCGGGAGCAGGTCAGCGTCGAGCAACTGCGCGATGCGATCGGCTTTGTCGTGGGCAACTTTTATCTGCGCCAGAGCCTGGCCGAGCGTTCGCGGCAATTGGTCGACGGACGCGGTGCGCTGCGTGTGGCGGCGGCACTGGCCGGCGCGGTGCTCAAGTTGCGCTTGGCGACACCGGAGGATGCGCAGTTGCTGTTCGACGGACGCAATGCCGAGGTGGTACGCCGCTGGTCGCTGGACAGCGGGGCGATTGACTGGACGCAACATGTGAACTGGCTGGGCGCGAGCCTGCGCAATCCTCAGCGGTTGCTGCTGGTGGCCGAGGCGGATGACGGCCCGGTCGGCGTCCTGCGCTACGATTTGCGCGGCTTTGAGGCAGAGGTTTCGCTGTATCTGTTCGAGGGGCGTTTTGGTCTGGGTTGGGGCCGGGCACTGCTGGCGCAGGGTGAAGCCTTTGTGGCTGCACACTGGCCGCAGATGACCGCCATCACCGCCCAGGTCTTACCGGCCAATCAGCCCTCGATAAATGTTTTTCGTGACGCCGGGTTCACCCAGAGTGCCTGCGCGTTCACCAAGGTTTTGAAGGAATCCCGTCAATGAGCAGTTTCAAGATCGGCAACCGCCGGATCGGTGCCGATGCACCGCCGTTCATCATCGCGGAAATGAGCGGCAACCATAACCAGTCGCTGGACGTCGCCCTGCAGATTGTCGAAGCGGCGGCACAGGCCGGTGCCCATGCCTTGAAGCTGCAAACCTACACCGCCGATACCATGACCCTGGATCTGGCGGAAGGCGAGTTCTTCATCAAGGATCCGAACAGCCTGTGGGCCGGTACTTCGCTCTACGACCTGTATGAGAAGGCCCACACCCCATGGGAATGGCATGCGCCGATCTTCGCCCGGGCCAAAGAGCTGGGCATGCTTGCGTTTTCGACACCGTTCGATGACAGCGCCGTGGACTTTCTCGAAAGCCTCGATGTGCCGGCCTACAAGATCGCCAGTTTCGAGAACACCGATCTGCCGTTGATCCGCCGTGTCGCAGCGACTGGCAAACCGTTGATCATTTCCACCGGCATGGCCAGCCTCGCCGAACTCGACGAAACCGTGCGCGCCGCCCGTGAGGCGGGATGCAAGGATCTGGTGCTGCTCAAGTGCACCAGCACCTACCCGGCGACCCCGACCAACAGCAACGTGCGCACGATCCCGCATCTGCGTGAGTTGTTCGGTTGTGAGGTCGGGCTGTCAGACCATTCGATGGGCGTCGGCGTGTCGGTGGCGGCGGTGGCGCTCGGTGCGACGGTGGTAGAAAAACACTTCACCCTCGACCGTGCGGCCGGCGGGGTTGACGCCAGTTTCTCGCTGGAGCCGGCGGAACTGGCCAGTCTGGTGGTCGAAACCGAGCGCGCCTGGCAGGCCATGGGTCAGGTGCATTACGGCGTCACCGAGGCTGAGCAAAAATCGCTGGTTTACCGCCGGTCGCTTTACGTCACGGCCGATATGGCGGCCGGTGAACCCTTCACGGCGGCCAATGTGCGTGCCATTCGGCCCGGTCTCGGTCTGCCGCCCAAGCACACCGATGCCGTCCTCGGGCGCCGTGCGCGCCAGCCGATCAAGCGCGGTACGCCGCTGGACTGGTCATTGGTCGAATGAGCCAATCTGCCACCGATTCGGCAAAATAGCGTGACCTGCGAGTCATAACGCGCATCTTCACTGTATTGTAATGACCGGGGAGATGGCGCCTGGCCCGTTTTTCGGTCCCAGTGGTAGCCCTTTGCGCTCCCCGTGGCTGCCCGTTGTGGCGGCCGTTTTCTGTTTGTCGGCGCCCCTCGAATCCTTGCGAGCGGTGGTATTGGGCTGTTTATTATTGGGAAGCCGTAATGATTGGCATAAAAAGCATTGCGAGCTACGTTCCTGTAGCCGGCGTGGACAATTACGCACAAGGTGCAAAATTCGAGAAGGATGAAGAATTCATCCTCGGCAAGATCGGTTCGGCCTTCCTCCCACGCAAAGACGCGGAACAGGAAACCTCCGATCTGTGCGTTGAAGCGGCCAATGCGCTGTTTGCCAACAACCCTGAACTGAAACGTGAATCCATCGATGCGCTGATCGTCGTCACCCAGAACGGTGACGAAGAAGGCCTGCCGCACACCGCTGCCATCGTCCAGGACAAACTCGGGCTGCCGACCAATGTCGCGGCGTTCGATATTTCCTTGGGTTGCTCCGGCTACGTTTACGGCATCTACGCGATCAAGGGCTTCATGGAAGCCGCCGGCCTGAAGAATGGTCTGTTGATCACCGCCGACCCGTATTCGAAGATCGTCGATCCGGAAGACCGCAACACCACCATGCTGTTCGGCGATGCCGCTACCGCGACCTGGATGGGGGAAGACCCGGTCTGGGCACTCGGCAAGGCCAAATTTGGCACCGACGGTTCCGGCGCACCGCACCTGAAAGTCACCGATGGCGTGTTCTTCATGAACGGCCGCCAGGTATTCAACTTCGCACTGCTCAAAGTCCCGGCGCACTTGCATGAGTTGCTTGACGATTCCGGCCTGAAGGCCGATGACATCGACGCCTTCTGCATTCACCAGGGCAGTGCGGCGATTGTCGATGCCGTGGCGCGGCGCTTCGAAGGCGAGCCAGAGAAGTTCATCAAGGACATGGTCGAGACCGGTAATACCGTGTCGTCCAGTGTGCCGTTGCTGCTGGAAAAACACGTGATGGATTCCGACTGGAGCCGCATCGCGATCAGTGGTTTCGGCGTCGGTCTGTCGTGGGGTTCGGCGATTATTTATCGTCCTTGAATCGGTTAAAAGCGGCGGATACAAAAATAGCGTTCAAGGGTTAACCTTGAACGCTATTTTTTTGCCTGAAGGGAGCGCGAGGCGCCATGAGTGAGTTTTTCCAGGCCAACGCTGAAGTCATCGAACGACGCTGGCCGGCGCTGTTCGCCCGATTGCTGAACGAAGACAGTTCGGCAATCGAGGCCGAACTGACGCAGGGGCTGGGCTCGACGCTGAGCGTTGGCGGCATTCAGCTCACCAGTCGGCATGACCGTGTCCGCGAAGCGCAGATTCAGGCTGCCAGCCTGCCGGCAGACAAGCCGCAACTGCATGTCTACGGCACCGGACTCGGGGATTTGCCCACGGTGCTGCTGGAACGCTCCGGGCTTGAGCGGCTATATGTGCACATCCTCAACGGCGCGCTGTTCGCCTTGGTGCTGCAACTGCTCGACCAGCGGGAGTGGCTGCGGGATCCGCGAGTCGAATTACTGTACGCCAGCGACCTGCCCGACATCTGCACACCGTTTTTCGCATTGCCTGCCGAGATGCTGCTGGCCGATGACTTCAACGCGAAGATCCGTGATCGGCTGGTCAGCGAAGTGCATCTGAGCTTCAACAACCGCGAGTTCGATCCGCAGTCACCGTTCATTCAGCAGCGTCTGCAGGACTGCTTGCCGGTATTGCTGGCTGACGATGATGTGGCGACGCTGTTCGGCACCTGTGCCGGTCGGGAGATTTTCGTGATCGGCACCGGGCCGACCCTTGAGCAGCACTTCGAACGTCTGGCGGCGATTCGCGAGCGGGCGGAGCGTCCGCTGTTCATTTGTGTCGATACCGCGTACCGGCCGCTGCGCGAACACGGGATCGTGCCCGACTATGTGGTGAGTATCGATCAGCGCATCAGCTTCCGGCATTTGCCCTTCGAGGAATCCGACGGCATCCCGCTGGTGTATCTGCCCATGAGTGACCCGCAGGTGCTGAGGGCCTGGAAGGGCAAGCGTTATGGCGCTTACTCGGCAAGTCCGGTCTATGCGGCATTGCGTGAGCAGCACCCGAGGGCGCTGCTGCATGTGGGTGGCAGCGTGATTCACCCGGCCGTGGACCTGGCTGTGAAGATGGGCGCTGCACGCATCACCCTGTTCGGCGCCGATTTTGCCTTCCCTATGAACAAAACCCATGCCGGCTGGAATGACGGTGACCTCGGGCCGTCGGTGAATCAGGCGCGGCACTGGGTGCGTGACGGATATGGCCAGCGTGTCAGTACCCAGCTCAATTTTCGCGGTTACCTGTGCGTGCTGGAGCGATACATCGCCAGTCAGCCGCAGGTGGCGTTCTTCAACAGCAGCCGCGCGGGGGCGCAGATTGCCGGTACAGCGTTCAATCAGGAGTTTGTGCAATGACTGCACTGAAAGGCTGGGTAGACGAGTGCCACCAGTGTGCCGGGCTGTTCCGCTTGGGACGTGACGTCGAGGCCGCGTTGACCATGGTCGATGTATTCGAGGGCGCGCAGCGGTCATTGCAGTCGGCCGGTGTACAGAAGCAGCACGCCTGGGCGCAGTTGCTCACGCAGATGCTCGAGTGCCAGGAGCGTCAGGACTGGTTGGGACTTGCCGATTTCATGGAGTACGAGTTGATTCGATTGCTGGAAGAATCGTCCGCCTGACGAGGGGCGAAGGCGCTGGCCCGCAGGTTTGCGCCATGGACGGTTTTATGACGTCATTTTTTCGAGGGTAAAGTGCTGCTAAGTCTTTGTTTTCTAGGGGGTGGCAGGGTGATGGCAAATTTTTTCAAAAAAGCCCTCAAGCAACCTGCAAACCCGACGATAACTATTACGAAGGTTCTCTAGGCCATACCCGGCGGTTGCCAGGGCCGGAAGCCGCAGTACCCAACCAACGAGGAATTCGTCATGGCTTTAACAGTAAACACCAACACCACGTCGTTGAACGTTCAGAAAAACCTGAACCGCGCTTCCGACGCTCTGTCGACTTCGATGCAGCGCCTGTCTTCCGGCCTGAAAATCAACAGCGCTAAAGACGACGCCGCTGGCCTGCAGATCTCCAACCGTATGTCTTCCCAGATCCGCGGTAACACCCAGGCAATCCAGAACGCCAACGACGGTATCTCCGTTGCCCAGACCGCTGAAGGCGCTCTGCAAGCTTCGACCGACATTCTGCAGCGTATGCGTGAACTGGCTGTTAAAGCACGTAACGGTACCAACGGCACTGCTGACCAGACCGCTACCAACGCTGAATTCGCTCAGATGTCCGACGAGATCACCCGTATCTCGGCTGCTACCAACCTGAACGGCAAAAACCTGCTGGACGGTTCGGCTGGTACTGTGACCCTGCAAGTGGGCGCAAACACCGGTTCGGCTAACCACATCGACCTGGTACTGAGCTCCAAGTTCGACGCCGTCAGCCTGTCCGTAGGCAGCGGTACTGTAGTTCTGACCGGTACCACCGGTACTGGCGCTGGTTCTGCTTCGCAGAACATCGACAACGCGATCACTGCAATCGACGCCGCTATCGCTGCAATCGGTGCAACTCGTGCCAGCCTGGGTGCTTCGCAAAACCGTCTGACCAGCACCATCCAGAACTTGCAGAACATCACCGAGAACACCACTGCTGCACAAGGTCGCGTACAAGATACCGACTTCGCCGCAGAGACTGCTAACCTGACCAAGCAGCAAACCCTGCAACAGGCTTCGACCTCTGTTCTGGCTCAAGCCAACCAACTGCCTTCCGCTGTACTGAAGCTGCTTCAGTAATTTCGGAATGAGTTTTAGCGGGGGAGTGCGCTTGCGTGCTCTCTCGCTTTTTACGTTATGAGGTGATGAGCATGGACATGAGCGTCAAGCTTAACGTGTCTTATCCGGCTCCCAAGCCAGCCAATACCGTCACCGACAAGCCGTCGGAGACCAAGCCTCAGGCCGTTGAAGCGGTTCCTGTCTCGAAAAAGAGCCAGGAAGCAGATGAAACCAAGCTGAAGCTGGCGGTGCAGGAGATCGAGAAGTTCGTTCAGTCGATCAAGCGCAATCTGGAATTCTCGATCGACGAGCATTCCGGCAAGGTCATCGTCAAGGTGATCGCAAGCGAGACGGGCGAGGTCGTACGACAGATCCCTTCCGCAGAAGCCCTCAAGCTGGCAGACAGCCTCGCCAACGCAAGTCACGTGTTGTTCGACGCCAAAGTCTGATAGCTGGCATGAATAGTGTTTGAAGTTCTTTAGACGCAGGTAGTGGTCAAAAGACTGGCAACAACCCAAGGGAGATGCACATGGCAAGTCCAATTTTACCGGGTTCGGGCCTGGGTTCCGGCCTGGACATCGGTGCAATCGTTACTGCGCTGGTCAACGCCGACAAGTCGCCGAAGCAGACGCAGATCGACAATGCGACGAAAACCAACACGCTGAAGATTTCCGGTGTAGGTACGCTGAAGAGTGCGCTGACCGCCTTCCAGACGGCGATGACGAACCTTGGCAGCAAGACCAATCCTGCATTTGCCGGCTACACCGCCACGTCGAGTACGCCTGCGGTTTTGGGTGTGACTTCGGATAACACCGCAGTTTCCGGTACTTACAGTGTTGTCGTGAGTAAACTGGCCACCGGTTCGAAAGTAGCCAGTGCATCCTTTGCCGGCGGTGCGGCCAGTGCCATTCCGAGTGGTACCCTGAAAATCAGTCAGAATGGCACTGATTACAATGTCACGATTCCGGCCAACGCGACCTTGCAGAGCACTCGTGACGCCATTAACACGGCTCAGGGCTCCAACGGTATTTCCGCCAACATCGTCACCGACAGCAGCGGTGCTTCCCGGTTGGTGATCAGTTCGAGCAAGACGGGTGCAGGTTCCGACCTCTCGGTCAGCGGTATTGCCGGTCTGGAAATCGATGGCACCCAGGTGATGGGCGCTGCTCCGGCGGCGGGCGCGTCCGGATCGGTCGGCGGCCTCGCTCAGGATGCCTCGTTGACCATTGACGGTCTGGCGGTAACCAGCAAGAGCAACACGGTGACCGGTGCAATCAGCGGTCTGACATTGAACCTGCTGACTGTTCCGGCGACGCCCGGGACGCCGGTCACGGTGACTGTCGATACCAACACCAAGGGCTTGCAGACGTCTGTTCAGGCATTCGTTGATGCCTACAATACCTTGAAGAGCACCATTGACACTTTGTCCAAGGCAACACCGGATGAGGATGGCAAACTGACCGTTCAGGCGGCCTTCACCGGTGACTCTCTGCCACGTTCGTTGATTGCCGATATTCGTGGGCAGCTGACAGCTCCGGGTGCCGCTGCTGCGGGGAGCCCGATGGCCTATCTGTCGCAGCTGGGTGTGATGACCGACAAACTCACCGGCAACCTGTCGCTCGATACGACTGCTTTCAACAAGGCCATGTCCACGCCGGGCATGACCGGTCAGGTCCAGCAGATGTTTACTGGTACCAATGACACCAACGGTCTGTTGGCACGCATGAGCAAGGCTGTGGATCCGTATCTGAAGCCTCCTGCCGGTAGTCTCCCTACCGCCAAGGGCCTGCTTGATCAGCGCATGGGTATCCTGAACAACAACACCAAGAGCCTGACCAGTCAGCAACTGGCGCTCGATCTGCGTGTTGCCAACCTGACCAAGACGTTGACTGCAAAATACAACGCCATGGACTTGCTGGTAGGTCAGATGAAGTCTACGGCAAGCAGTATTACGTCGTTCTTCGCCTCGCTCAACGCACAGCAATCCGCGAAGTAACATGCAAGAGCGACAAAAACCCGGCTACGCTTTCGAGCGTGTGCCGGGTTTTTGTCTTGTGGTCTAAAGTTTTTCGACTCGCTGGCGATACACTGTTCATACGAGTCATTGTGGCAAATGAGGTAGAACATGAATCCGATGTTAGCCCTTCGGCAATACCAGAAAGTAGGTGCGCACGCTCAGACATCTGAAGCGAGCCCTCATCGCCTGGTGCAAATGCTGATGGAAGGCGGCCTGGACCGTATCGCTCAGGCCAAAGGTGCGATCGAGCGCAAGGATATTCCAGCCAAGTGCACGTCGATCAGCAAGGCCATCGGCATCGTCAGCGGACTGCGTGAAGGTCTGGATCTGGAAAATTCCGCGGACACGCTGGCTGATCTGGACGGTCTTTACATCTACATGATGAAGCGTCTCGCCGAGGCGAACATCAGCAGCGATCCGCGCATTCTTGATGAGGTAGCCGGCTTGCTGAGCACCGTCAAGGAAGGCTGGGACGCGATCGCACCTGCGCCTGCTCCGCAGTTCTGAGGAGATCACCATGAATCTTGTATTGCAGCGAATCGAAGAAACCCGAGCAGCCTTGGTCGGAGCCCTGGCCGAGCGCAATTGGGAGGCGATCGGTCAACTGGATCTGGATTGCCGTTCCTGCATGGAAGATGTCTTGAGTGAAGCTTCGGTGGACGAGGTTGCGTTGCGCGATAATCTCGAAGAGTTGCTGCATGTCTACAAGCAGCTGCTTGAAGTGGCGATGGGTGAGCGTCAGGCGATAGTCGACGAGATGTCGCAGATCACCCAAGCGCAGAACGCGGCAAAGGTTTACCATCTGTTTGGTTAATTAACCCTCAGTTAATCCAGACATGTGCGCCATAAATTTGACTGTGCACGGTTTTTTGACTTAACTAGTGGCTGTTTTCAGATTTCAGGCGTCTACAGGCACAAGGTGTCCTGCAAGCGTCTCGCTTGCCCCTCATTTTGGGCATTGAGTTGACTAGGGAAGTTGCTATTGCATGTGGCGTGAAACCAAAATTCTGCTGATCGATGACGATAGCGTCCGCCGCCGCGACCTGGCGGTGATCTTAAATTTTCTTGGCGAAGAAAATTTACCCTGCGGAAGCCATGACTGGCAGCAGGCAGTCGGCTCTTTGTCGTCTAGTCGTGAGGTCATTTGCGTACTGATCGGGACGGTCAATGCTCCTGGTGCGCTTTTGGGCTTGCTAAAGACACTCTCAACCTGGGATGAGTTCCTTCCGGTTTTGCTGATGGGCGATAATTCTTCGGTGGACCTGCCCGAAGACCAGCGCCGCCGGGTGCTTTCGACCCTCGAAATGCCGCCGAGCTACAGCAAGCTGCTCGACTCCCTGCACCGTGCCCAGGTCTATCGCGAGATGTACGACCAGGCCCGCGAGCGCGGCCGTCATCGCGAACCCAACCTTTTCCGCAGTCTCGTCGGCACCAGTCGCGCGATCCAGCACGTGCGTCAGATGATGCAGCAAGTGGCCGACACCGATGCCAGCGTGCTGATCCTCGGCGAGTCCGGGACCGGCAAGGAAGTGGTTGCGCGCAACCTGCATTACCATTCCAAGCGTCGTGACGCGCCATTCGTACCGGTCAACTGCGGGGCGATCCCGGCCGAGTTGCTGGAAAGCGAACTGTTCGGTCACGAGAAGGGCGCCTTCACCGGCGCGATCACCAGCCGTGCCGGCCGCTTCGAGCTGGCCAACGGCGGTACGCTGTTCCTCGACGAAATCGGCGACATGCCGCTGCCGATGCAGGTAAAGCTGCTGCGCGTACTGCAGGAGCGCACCTTCGAGCGCGTGGGCAGCAACAAGACCCAGAGCGTCGACGTGCGGATCATTGCCGCGACCCACAAGAATCTCGAAAGCATGATCGAGATCGGCACCTTCCGCGAAGACCTCTACTATCGCCTGAACGTGTTCCCGATCGAGATGGCGCCGCTGCGTGAGCGCGTCGAAGACATTCCGCTGCTGATGAACGAACTGATCTCGCGCATGGAGCACGAGAAGCGCGGTTCGATCCGCTTCAACTCCGCCGCGATCATGTCGCTGTGCCGCCACGGCTGGCCGGGCAACGTTCGCGAGCTGGCCAACCTGGTGGAGCGCATGGCGATCATGCATCCGTACGGGGTGATCGGCGTGGTCGAGCTGCCGAAGAAATTCCGCTACGTCGACGACGAAGACGAGCAAATGGTCGACAGCCTGCGCAGCGACCTGGAGGAGCGCGTGGCGATCAACGGCCATACGCCGGACTTCAGCGCCAACGCCCTGTTGCCGCCGGAAGGTCTGGATCTGAAGGATTACCTCGGTGGTCTGGAGCAGGGCCTGATCCAGCAGGCGCTGGACGATGCCAACGGCATCGTGGCCCGCGCCGCCGAACGCCTGCGGATCCGCCGCACTACGCTGGTAGAGAAGATGCGCAAGTACGGCATGAGCCGTCGTGAAGGTGATGAACAGGCGGATGATTGACGCCTGTTTTTCAAATGCTTCATTTATAAGCGGTTTTTTTTAGGCACGGGTATTGCTACATCCCTCGCAACGTTCCGTTTAACTGACGGTCAGCCAAGCGAGAGAGCACAATGCCCCAAGCCTCCCAGATGTCTTCTGTTCCCGAGTCCTCGGGGCAACTGCCGTCCGTAGAGCAGGCGAGCCGCCAGGGGCTTGAGCAGGCATTCGCCCTGTTCAATCAGATGTCCAGCCAGTTGACCGACTCCTACAGCATGCTCGAAGCCCGGGTCACCGAGCTCAAGGGCGAGCTGGCCGTGGTCAGCGCCCAGCGCATGCAGGAACTGGCGGAAAAAGAACGCCTGGCCAACCGTCTGCAAAACCTCCTCGATCTGTTGCCCGGTGGCGTCATCGTCATCGACGGTCACGGCATTGTGTGCGAGGCCAATCCTGCCGCCATCGAATTGCTCGGCCTGCCGTTGGAAGGCGAACTGTGGCGACATGTCATCGCCCGTTGCTTCGCGCCCCGTGAAGATGACGGTCACGAAATTTCCTTGAAGAACGGTCGACGCCTGTCGATTGCCACCCGCTCGCTGGATGCCGAGCCGGGGCAGCTGGTGCTGCTCAACGACCTGACTGAAACCCGTCACTTGCAGGATCAGCTGGCGCGCCACGAGCGCCTGTCGTCCCTGGGGCGGATGGTCGCGTCGCTGGCGCATCAGATCCGCACACCGTTGTCCGCCGCGTTGCTGTACGCCAGTCATTTGACCGAGCAGGAGCTGCCGGTCGCGACCCAGCAGCGTTTTGCCGGTCGCCTCAAGGAGCGTCTGCACGAGCTGGAGCATCAGGTGCGCGACATGCTGGTGTTCGCCCGTGGCGAGCTGCCGCTGACCGACCGTGTCACGCCGAATGCCTTGATGCAGTCGCTGCAGGCCGCGGCGCTGACCCACGTGCAGGACCTGCCGATCCGCTGGCAGTGCGACAGCCATGCCGGCGAGTTGCTGTGCAATCGCGACACGCTGGTCGGCGCGCTGCTCAATCTGATTGAAAACGCGATTCAGGCGAGTGCCGGTGAGGTGCGTCTGAAAGTGCATTGCTATACCCGCGATAACACCCTGCGTTTGTGTGTCAGTGACAGTGGCAGCGGTATTGATGCGGCGGTGCTGGCGCGGCTGGGCGAGCCGTTTTTCACCACCAAAGTCACCGGCACCGGCCTGGGCCTGACCGTGGTCAAGGCCGTGGCGCGTGCGCATCAGGGAGAATTGCAGCTGCGTTCGCGGGTCGGGCGCGGTACGTGCGCGCAGGTCATCCTGCCGTTGTTTTCTGCTGTACAGGGAGCTGAGTGAAGGTCATGGGCATCAAGGTTCTGCTGGTCGAGGATGACCGCTCGTTGCGCGAAGCGCTGGCCGATACGCTGTTGCTGGCCGGTCACGACTATCACGCGGTGGGTTCGGCCGAAGAGGCGCTGAACGCCGTCGAGCGCGAAGCGTTCAGTCTGGTGGTCAGTGACGTCAACATGCCGGGCATGGACGGCCATCAATTGCTCGGCCTGCTGCGCGCACGGCAACCGCAATTGCCGGTGCTGCTGATGACCGCCCATGGCGCGGTCGAGCGCGCGGTCGATGCCATGCGCCAGGGCGCGGCGGATTATCTGGTCAAGCCGTTCGAGCCCAAGGCTCTGCTGGATCTGGTAGCGCGTCACGCCTTGGGCAGCCTTGGCGCCAGCGACGCCGAAGGCCCGGTCGCGGTCGAGCCGGCCAGTGCTCAATTGCTGGATCTGGCGGCGCGGGTTGCACGCAGTGATTCCACCGTGCTGATTTCCGGCGAGTCCGGCACCGGCAAGGAAGTGCTGGCGCGCTACATCCACCAGCAATCCCATCGCGCCAGTCAGCCGTTCATTGCGATCAACTGTGCGGCGATCCCCGACAACATGCTCGAAGCCACCCTGTTCGGTCACGAAAAGGGCTCGTTCACCGGCGCCATCGCGGCCCAGGCCGGCAAGTTCGAACAGGCGAACGGCGGCACCATTCTGCTCGATGAGATTTCCGAAATGCCCCTCGGCCTGCAAGCCAAGCTGCTGCGGGTGTTGCAGGAGCGGGAAG
Source organism: Pseudomonas sp. 22085 (assembly GCF_052045815.1). Classification (NCBI taxonomy): domain Bacteria; kingdom Pseudomonadati; phylum Pseudomonadota; class Gammaproteobacteria; order Pseudomonadales; family Pseudomonadaceae; genus Pseudomonas; species Pseudomonas sp. 22085. The sequence continues at coordinate 145,391 of NZ_JBQEQA010000011.1, read as the reverse complement.
TCGAGCGGGTCGGCGCACGCAAGCCGATCACCCTCGATATTCGCGTGGTGGCCACCACTAACCGTGATCTGGCCGGTGAAGTGGCAGCGGGGCGATTCCGTGAAGACCTCTATTATCGTCTATCGGTTTTTCCCCTGGCCTGGCGTCCGTTGCGCGAGCGCACCGCCGATATCCTGCCACTGGCCGAGCGTCTGTTGGCCAAACACGTCAATAAAATGAAGCATGCGACGGCGAAATTCTCGCCCGAGGCGCAAGCGTGCCTGATCGGTTATCCGTGGCCGGGCAACGTGCGCGAGCTGGATAACGCGGTTCAGCGCGCCTTGATTCTGCAGCAGGGCGGGTTGATCCAGCCGCAGGATTTCTGTCTCTCCGGGCCTGCGCTGTTTGCGCCATTGCCGGCGGTGGTGCCCGCCGCGTCGATCATTCGAGAGGTCGAAATCGACGCGGATTCGGCCGGTGCGCTGGGCGATGACCTGCGTCGTCGCGAGTTCCAGATGATCATCGACACCCTGCGTACCGAGCGCGGTCGACGCAAGGAAGCAGCGGAAAAACTCGGCATCAGCCCGCGCACCCTGCGGTACAAACTGGCGCAAATGCGCGATGCGGGCATGGATGTCGAAGGCTACCTGTTCGCAACCTGACGGGTGGCGCAAACGTTTGAAACGGCTTTTCTCCAAGCGGTGCCCATGAGCTGGCACCGTTGTTGCTAACACCTGAGTACCCGCCGAGTGAGTGTCAAAAAATTGCGGGCCGCCCAAGAGAGTAGACCATGAGCCAAGGTATTGAATTTAATCGGTTGATGATGGACATGAAGGCCATGCAAATGGACGCCATGTCGAAGCCGAAATCGACTTCCGCTGTCCCGGAAGTGGCAGGCAGCAACTTTTCCGACATGCTCGGTCAGGCCATCAACAAAGTGAACGATACCCAACAGGCGTCGAGCCAATTGGCCAACGCGTTCGAAATCGGCAAGAGCGGCGTCGATCTGACGGACGTGATGATTGCCTCGCAAAAGGCCAGCGTGTCGTTCCAGGCCCTGACCCAGGTGCGCAACAAGCTGGTTCAGGCTTATCAAGACATCATGCAGATGCCGGTTTAAGGACGAGATTGAGTCATGGCAGAAGCAGTCGCCGATAACGTTCCGGCCAAGGCCACCCCGATAGACGGCAAACCGCCGCTGTTCGGCCTGTCCTTCCTGGAAAACCTCTCCGAGATGACCATGCTGCGTCAGGTGGGCCTGTTGGTCGGCCTGGCCGCGAGCGTGGCGATTGGCTTTGCCGTGGTGCTGTGGTCGCAGCAACCGGACTACCGGCCTCTGTACGGCAGCCTTGCCGGCATGGACGCCAAGCAGGTCATGGACACCCTGGCCTCCGCCGACATTCCCTACACCGTCGAACCGAATTCCGGCGCCTTGCTGGTCAAGGCCGATGACCTGTCCCGTGCGCGGCTCAAGCTCGCGGCCGCTGGTGTCACTCCCAGCGACGGCAACATCGGTTTTGAAATCCTCGACAAGGAACAGGGTCTGGGCACCAGCCAGTTCATGGAAGCGACCCGTTATCGTCGCGGCCTCGAAGGCGAGCTGGCCCGCACCATTTCCAGCCTGAACAACGTCAAGGGCGCGCGCGTTCACCTGGCGATTCCGAAAAGTTCGGTATTCGTGCGTGACGAACGCAAGCCAAGCGCTTCGGTACTGGTCGAGCTGTACTCCGGTCGTTCGCTGGAGCCGGGCCAGGTCGTTGCCATCATCAACCTGGTGGCGACTTCCGTTCCCGAGTTGAGCAAATCGCAGATCACCGTCGTCGACCAGAAGGGCAACCTGCTGTCGGATCAGGCGGAAAACGCCGAAATGACCATGGCCGGCAAGCAGTTCGACTACAGCCGCCGCATGGAAAGCATGCTCACCCAGCGCGTGCACAACATTCTGCAACCGGTACTGGGCAACGATCGCTACAAGGCTGAAGTCTCGGCCGACGTTGATTTCAGTGCCGTCGAATCGACTGCCGAGCAGTTCAACCCGGATCAACCGGCGCTGCGCAGCGAACAGTCGGTCAACGAACAACGCACTGCCAGCAATGGCCCGCAAGGTGTGCCGGGTGCCCTGAGCAACCAGCCGCCGTCACCGGCCTCGGCACCGCAAACCACCGGTGGCGCGGCCGCCCCGGCGAGCATGGTGCAACCAGGCCAGCCACTGGTTGATGCCAACGGTCAGCAGATCATGGACCCGGCCACCGGCCAGCCGATGCTCGCGCCGTACCCGGCGGACAAGCGTCAACAATCCACCAAGAACTTCGAGCTCGACCGTTCCATCAGCCACACCAAACAGCAGCAGGGGCGCCTGAATCGCCTGTCGGTGTCGGTGGTGGTGGACGATCAGGTCAAAATCAACCCGGCCAACGGTGAAACCACCCGTGCGCCGTGGAGCGCCGACGAATTGGCGCGCTTCACCCGTCTGGTACAGGACGCCGTCGGCTTCGACGCCAGCCGTGGCGACAGCGTCAGCGTGATCAACATGCCGTTCTCCGCCGAGCGCGGCGAAGTGATCGCCGACATTCCGTTCTACTCCCAGCCATGGTTCTGGGACATCGTCAAACAAGTGCTGGGTGTGCTGTTCATCCTGGTGCTGGTGTTCGGCGTGCTGCGTCCGGTGCTCAACAACATCACCGGTGGCGGCAAAAGCAAGGAGCTGGCCGGTCTGGGCGGTGACATGGAACTCGGTGGCATGGGCGGTCTGGATGGTGAACTATCCAACGATCGCGTCAGCCTCGGCGGCCCGACCAGCATTCTGCTTCCGAGCCCGAGCGAGGGTTATGACGCTCAGTTGAACGCAATCAAGAGTCTGGTGGCAGAAGACCCGGGTCGTGTGGCCCAGGTCGTGAAAGAGTGGATTAACGCAGATGAGTGATAACCGAGCCGCCGTCGCCAAACTGTCCCGGGTCGATAAAGCCGCGATTCTGCTGCTGTCCCTGGGTTCGACCGATGCCGCACAAGTGCTGCGCCACATGGGCCCCAAAGAGGTCCAGCGAGTCGGCGTGGCCATGGCCCAGATGGGCAACGTCCACCGTGAGCAGGTCGAGCAGGTCATGAGCGAGTTCGTCGACATCGTCGGCGATCAGACCAGCCTGGGCGTCGGCTCCGACGACTACGTGCGCAAAATGCTCACCCAGGCCCTGGGTGAAGACAAGGCCAACGGCCTGATCGACCGCATTCTGCTGGGCGGCAACACCAGTGGCCTCGACAGCCTGAAATGGATGGAGCCGCGCGCCGTTGCCGACGTGATCCGTTACGAACACCCGCAGATCCAGGCGATCGTGGTCGCGTACCTCGATCCGGATCAGGCTGGTGAAGTGCTGGGCAACTTCGACCACAAGGTACGTCTGGACATCATCCTGCGCGTCTCGTCGTTGAACACCGTGCAGCCGGCCGCGCTGAAAGAATTGAACCAGATCCTCGAGAAGCAGTTCTCCGGCAACTCGAACGCCTCGCGCACCACCCTGGGTGGCATCAAGCGCGCGGCGGACATCATGAACTTCCTCGACAGCTCGATCGAAGGCCAGCTCATGGACTCGATCCGCGAAGTCGACGAAGACCTGTCCGGTCAGATCGAAGACCTCATGTTCGTGTTCAACAACCTGGCCGATGTCGACGACCGCGGGATCCAGGCGCTGTTGCGCGAAGTGTCTTCCGATGTGCTGGTGCTGGCCCTCAAGGGTTCGGACGAAGGCGTCAAGGAGAAGATCTTCAAGAACATGTCCAAGCGTGCCGCCGAACTGCTGCGCGACGACCTCGAGGCCAAGGGCCCGGTGCGCGTCAGCGACGTGGAGACCGCACAGAAGGAAATCCTCACCATCGCCCGCCGTATGGCCGAAGCCGGAGAAATCGTGCTCGGTGGCAAGGGCGGCGAGGAAATGATCTAAGCCCATGGACAAGCATGACGACGATGTGACGGACCTGATCCGTGCCCGGGACGTCCGCGGTTTCGAATCTTGGGCGTTGCCCAGCTTCGACCCGCCGAAACCTGAGCCCGAGCCGGAACCGGAGCCTGAACCGCCGGAAATGGAAGAGGTGCCGCTGGAGGAAGTCCAGCCACTGACCCTGGAAGAACTCGAAAGCATCCGTCAGGAGGCCTACAACGAGGGCTTCGCCATCGGCGAAAAGGAAGGCTTTCACAGCACCACCCTCAAGGTGCGCCAGGAAGCCGAAGTGGTCCTGACGGCCAAGGTCAACAGCCTTGAGCAATTGATGGGCCACCTGTTCGAGCCCATCGCCGAGCAAGACACCCAGATCGAAAAGTCGCTGGTCGACCTCGTGCAGCACATCGCCAAACAGGTGATCCAGCGCGAACTGGCCATCGACTCGACGCAGATCGAACACGTCATGCGCGACGCGCTCAAGCTGTTGCCGCTGGGCGTGGGCAATGTGCGGCTGTACGTCAATCCGCAGGATTTCGAGCAGGTCAAAGCCCTGCGCGAACGTCATGAGGAAACCTGGCGCATCGTCGAAGACGAATCCCTGCTGCCGGGCGGTTGCCGGGTCGAGACCGACCACAGCCGGATCGATGCCAGCATCGAAACCCGCGTCAGCCAGGTCATGGCCAAGCTGTTCGACCAGTTGCACGAACAGGCCCTGCACCCGGCCGAGCCGGACCTGAGCCTGGACCTGCCGGAAACACCCAAACCGGCACCGATTACAGAAGAGCCGCTCGCGGACGCCCCCGATGCGCCTTGAACGCACCAGCTTCGCCAAGCGCCTGAGCACCTACGCCGAGGCCACCGAAATCGCCGGTGCGCCGATTCTCGAAGGGCGCCTTTTGCGCATGGTCGGCCTGACGCTGGAAGCCGAAGGCCTGCGCGCCGCCATGGGCACCCGCTGCATGGTGATCAACGACGACACCTATCACCCGTCCCAGGTTGAAGCCGAAGTCATGGGCTTCTCCGGCAGCAAGGTATTTCTGATGCCGGTCGGCAGCGTGGCGGGCATTGCTCCGGGCGCCCGTGTCGTGCCGCTGGCCGATACCGGCCGCCTGCCGATGGGCATGAGCATGCTCGGTCGTGTGCTGGACGGCGCCGGACGTGCGCTGGACGGCAAGGGCGGCATGAAGGCCGAAGACTGGGTGCCGATGGACGGCCCGACCATCAACCCGCTCAACCGTGACCCGATCAGCGTGCCGCTGGATGTCGGCATTCGTAGTATCAACGGTTTGTTGACGGTCGGTCGTGGTCAGCGTCTGGGTCTGTTCGCCGGTACCGGTGTCGGTAAGTCGGTGTTGCTGGGCATGATGACCCGCTTCACCGAGGCTGACATCATCGTCGTCGGCCTGATCGGTGAGCGGGGTCGTGAGGTTAAGGAATTCATCGAGCACATCCTCGGTGAAGAAGGCCTCAAGCGCTCCGTGGTGGTCGCGTCGCCGGCGGACGATGCGCCGCTGATGCGTCTGCGTGCGGCGATGTACTGCACGCGGATCGCCGAATATTTCCGCGACAAGGGCAAGAACGTCCTGTTGCTGATGGATTCCCTGACCCGTTTCGCCCAGGCCCAGCGGGAAATCGCCCTGGCCATCGGTGAGCCGCCGGCGACCAAGGGCTATCCGCCGTCGGTATTCGCCAAACTGCCGAAACTGGTGGAGCGTGCCGGTAACGCGGAGAAGGGCGGTGGTTCGATCACCGCGTTCTACACCGTATTGTCCGAAGGCGATGACCAGCAGGATCCGATCGCCGACTCCGCACGGGGCGTGCTCGACGGGCACATCGTGCTGTCGCGGCGGCTGGCCGAGGAAGGTCATTACCCGGCCATCGACATCGAAGCCTCGATCAGCCGGGTGATGCCGGCAGTCGTGGCGCCGGAACACATGCAGCGCGCGCAATACTTCAAGCAGCTGTGGTCGCGCTATCAGCAGAGCCGCGACCTGATCAGCGTCGGCGCCTATGTCGCTGGCGGTGACCGCGAGACTGACCTTGCAATCAATCTGCAACCACAACTGGTCAGATACCTGCGTCAGGGTCTCAACGACAAAATCAGCCTGGGTGAAAGCGAGGCGTACCTCGAAACGATTTTCGCCCCGGCGGCCGGCGGGTAACCGGTCATGGCCCTGAGTCGCGCCGCGCGTCTGGCGCCGGTGGTGGACATGGCCGAGAAGGCCGAAAAAACCGCCGTGCAGCGCCTGGGTTATTTTCAGGGGCAGGTTAAAGTCGCCGAGAGCAAACTCGCCGACCTCAACGCCTTTCGTCTGGATTACTCGCAGCAGTGGATCGTGCGCGGCAGCACCGGCGTGACCGGCCAATGGCTGCTGGGTTTTCAGGGCTTTCTGGCGCAACTCGACACCGCCGTCGATCAGCAGCGCCAGAGCCTGCAGTGGCACCAGAACAATCTGGACAAGGCCCGTGATGCCTGGCAACAGGCATTCGCCCGGGTCGAAGGTCTGCGCAAACTTGTACAACGCTACCGCGACGAAGCCCAGCGTGCCGAAGACAAGCGTGAGCAGAAGCTGCTCGACGAGTTGTCCCAGCGTTTGCCGCGCCACGAGGCGTTTTGACGGGCAGATCTCGCACAAATCCCGACGCCATCGCTCCTTGCCCATGGCCCCTCCAAGTGCTAAACCTTGTACAGGTTCGTCAATGACAAGGAAGCCAGTACATGTCAGTCGTTACAGAAGTGTCTGCGGATGGGCAAAAGTTGACGATTTCCGTCAAGGGCCGATTCGACTTCGGTCGCCATCAGGAATTTCGCGAGTCCTACGAGCGGCTCACTAAAAAGCCTGACTCCATTGTGGTGGATCTCAAGGATGCCACCTATCTCGACAGTTCGGCCCTGGGCATGTTGCTTCTGTTGCGTGATCACGCCGGCGGTGACGACTCGGATGTGCGGGTGGTCAACAGCAATTCGGATGTGCGCAAGATCCTCGCCATCTCCAACTTCGACAAACTGTTCGACATCAGTTGACGGCCATGCAGCCGCAAGAGCCGCTGACGATCCTGATTGCCGAAGACAGCGCCGCTGACCGGTTGCTGTTGTCGACCATCGTCCGTCGTCAGGGGCATGAAGTGCTGACGGCCACCCACGGTGCGGAGGCGGTCGAGGCATTTATCCGACAAAAGCCGCATCTGGTGTTGATGGACGCCATGATGCCGGTGATGGACGGGTTCGAAGCTGCACGGCAGATCAAGAAGCTGGCGGGTGAGAACCTGGTGCCGATCATCTTTCTCACGTCGTTGACGGAAAGCGAAGCCCTGGCTCGTTGTCTTGAGGCCGGCGGTGACGACTTTCTGGCGAAGCCCTACAACCAGGTGATCCTCGCCGCCAAAATCAAGGCGATGGATCGCTTGCGGCGCTTGCAGGCCACGGTTCTTCAGCAGCGCGACCTGATCGCCAAACACCACGACTATCTGCTCAACGAACAGCGGGTCGCCAAGGCCGTATTCGACAAGGTGGCCCATTCCGGCTGCCTGAGCGCGCCGAATATCCGTTACCTGCAATCGCCCTATGCGCTGTTCAATGGCGATCTGTTGTTGGCTGCATACACTCCGGCCGGCGACATGCATGTGTTGCTCGGTGACTTCACCGGTCACGGCTTGCCGGCGGCGGTCGGCGCGATGCCGTTGGCCGAGGTGTTCTACGGCATGACTGCCAAGGGTTACGGCCTGGCCGAAACCCTGCGGGAAATGAACGCCAAGCTCAAGCGCATCCTGCCGGTGGACATGTTCTGCTGCGCGACGCTGTTGTGCCTGAGTTTTCAGCGGCGCTCGGTGGAAGTCTGGAACGGCGGCATGCCCGACGGTTACCTGCATTGCCTCGCCACCGGGGAGCGCAAGCCACTGGCGGCGCGCCACTTGCCGCTGGGTGTGCTCAGCCCGCAGACCTTCGATGACCGCACCGAGGTTCACTCGATGGCGGTGGGCGATCGGGTGTTTCTGCTCTCCGACGGGGTCATCGATACCTGTGATGCCAACGACCAGCTGTTCGGTGTCGAGCGCTTGCACAAGGTGTTCGCCGCCAATCGCCAGCCGGATCGGCTGTTCGAGGACATCGAGCAGGCGCTGCAGGACTTTCGCGGAGAGGCCCGGGACGATGTGAGCATGGTCGAGGTCAGCCTGCTGGAAGCCGAGCAGGTCAACCCGCCGGCGCCGGTGTATTCGGACAGTGGTCAGTCCTGTCCGCTGGACTGGTCGGTGAGCTTCGAATTTCGCGGTGCCACGCTCAAGCGCTTCAATCCGCTGCCTTACCTGTTGCAGTTACTGCTTGAGGTGCATGGATTGCGGGCGCAGAGTGGCGCACTGTACAGCGTGCTGGCCGAGCTTTATTCCAACGCGCTGGAGCATGGCGTGCTGGGCCTGGATTCGAGCCTCAAGCGCGATGCGTCGGGTTTCGCCCGATATTACGAGCAGCGCAATGCCCGTCTCGAAGCCTTGCAGGACGGTTATGTGCGCGTGCATTTGCAGGTGCGGCCGGAAGGCGAGGGCGGTTGTCTGGTGGTGCGGGTCGAAGACAGCGGCCAGGGATTCGATGTCTCGCGCGTGATGGAGCGGCCGCTGGACGGTGTCCGTCTGTCGGGACGCGGAGTCAGCCTGATCCGGCAATTGGCCCGAAATGCCAGCTGGTCAGACGATGGTCGCAGTGCTCGCGTGGAGTTTTTCTGGGAGGCTCTGGCATAATCCGCGCATTCTTGATCAGGGAGTGAACAAGTGGCTGATACACATGTGGACCACGAGGCGCTGAGCGCGCTGCGGGAAGTGATGGAAGACAGCTATCCGGAACTGCTGGATACCTTCCTCGCCGATTCCGAAAACCGCCTGCGGGAGTTGCAGCAGACTGCCGATGCCGACGCATTGTCTTCCGTTGCGCACAGCTTCAAGGGCAGCAGCAGCAACATGGGCGCGACCCGTCTTGCCGTGCTGTGCCAGGAGCTGGAACAGCATGCCAAAGACAAAAGCCCTTCCGAGATCATCAAACTGGTCGCCGATATTCATAGCGAATTCGCCGATGTGCGGCCCGTTTATGTCGCCGAGCGGCAGCGCTCGCTGACGCACTGATCCTGCCGTCGGGCGGTTTTGTCGGATTTCTGACGAAACTGGCCCGGCACTTGCAGTCATCTATCCCAACTGTACCTACGATCCCAGTGCAGCGGAGACCGTGCCATGCCTGCAAGCCCCAACATTCTTCTTCAGACCGCCGCCCAGGCCAAGGCGCAAGCTGCCTCGACCAAATCATCGGCAGTGGCCGCAGAGCCCGGGGACAAGGCCTCCAGCTTCGCTCAGGTGTTCGCCGATCAAGGCCCGAACAAGCCCTCGGTGACCGTCGACAATTCGGCAAAACCTGCCCGTGACAAGGTGGCCGACAACAGCGGCAAGAAAGACGTGGGCAAGGATCAGTCTGCCGCCCCGGAGCCGGCGGTTGCCGATAGCGGCAAAGCCTTGCCCGCCGACAAACCGGCGACGGCGGCAACGGACGACAAGACCGCTACTGATGATGACTCGGCCGACACCGCGCCGGCTCCCGTTGTCGATACGGCGCCGGTGGCCCCGGCGTTAGTGGCGGCGGTAGAGCCGGTCGTCACGGCGCCCGTAGTCGCCACTCCAGTCGTCGATACTGCCGCGAAGCCTGAAACCGACAAACCCGCGGTGGCGGCATTGCCGGGTATGGTCAAGGATCCGGCGCCGGCCACTGACCCGGCTTTCGACCCCGAGGCGGATCCGCTCGATTCACTGCCCGCCGTGCGCATGGCCATGGAGCAGAGTGGTCACATTTCTGCTTCCAGCCAGTCCCAGCCCAAGGCCACCCCGGCCCAGGCTCAGGCTGACGGCGAATTGACCTCGGCGCAGAACTTCGCTGCCGGCATGGCCAGCATGCTCGATGTGCAGGCTGACAAGGACAGCACCAGCCAGGGCGGTGAAAAGGCGTTCAGCGGTTTGATCGATGACGGCCTGAAGGACCTGAAGACCGCCACCAGCGACACCCGCGTGGATGATTTCGCCAACCGTCTGGCGGCGCTGACCCAGGCTGCTACGCCGAAAACCGCCAACGCGGTGCCGGTGAACCAACCGATTGCCATGCACCAGAACGGCTGGACCGAAGAAGTGGTCAACCGGGTCATGTACCTGTCGAGCAACAACCTGAAGGCGGCTGACATCCAGTTGCAGCCAGCGGAGCTTGGGCGTCTGGATATCCGGGTGAACATGGTCCCGGACCAGCAGACCCAGGTGACCTTCATGAGCGCGCATCCGAGCGTGCGTGAAGCCCTCGACGGTCAGATGCACCGCCTGCGCGACATGTTCAACCAGCAAGGCATGGGGCAGGTCGACGTCAACGTTTCCGACCAGAACCGTGGCTGGCAGGGCCAGGGCCAGGAACAGGCGCAGCAGGGGCAGAGCGGTCGCACCAGCGCTGCCGGCGGTCGCCTGGATTCGGCTGAAGAAGAGTTGACCCCGACGGCTGTCGCTGAAGCCGCGGCCACCGCCACTCACGTGATCGGCTCCAGCGCCGTTGACTACTACGCCTGACGCAACACCCTGAGACCTGTGGGAGCTGGCTTGCCAGCGATAGCGGCGGCACATTCAAAACCAATGTGTCAGATAAATCGCTATCGCTGCGATGCGGCGTGCCGACAAGCCAGCTCCCACAAGGACTTGCATCGACTCGCGGTTCCCTCTCGTTCTCCCCTCCGACACTTCTGGCATAACACTTGCTCTTGCCTTGCCGTGCGACTGTGAAAACCCGATTAGTGACGGATTATTGGCATGGCGAAGAGCGAAGCTGCAGCAGTAAAAGACCCCGCAACCAAAGGCAAACTCAAACTGATCATCGTGATCGTGCTGGGTCTGTTGCTGGCGATCGGCACGTCCGTGGGGGCGACCTGGTTCTTCATGCACAGTGCCCAGAGCAAGCCAGCGGCGACCGCCGAAGCGGCCCCGGTCGGCAAGCAACCGGCGATTTTCGAGCCAATGGCGCCAGCCTTCGTTGCCAACTACAACCAGAACGGCCGTCAGCGCTACATGCAGGTGAGCATCACCATGCTGGCGCGCAACCAGGCTGATCTGGAAGCGCTCAAAGTGCACATGCCGGTGATCCGCAACAACCTGGTGATGCTCTTCTCCGGTCAGGATTTCGCCACGCTGGCGACCCCGGTCGGTCAAGAGATGTTGCGCCAGAAGGCTACAGCCAGCGTCCAGGAAGTGGCGCAGAAAGAGCTGGGCAAAGTGGTGATCGAACAGTTGCTTTTCACTAATTTCGTACTGCAGTAGGAACACGACATGGCCGTGCAGGATCTGCTGTCCCAGGATGAAATCGACGCGCTGTTGCATGGCGTCGACGATGGTCTGGTACAGACCGATAACGCTGCCGAACCCGGCAGTGTCAAAAGCTACGACCTGACCAGTCAGGATCGCATCGTCCGTGGACGCATGCCGACTCTGGAAATGATCAACGAGCGTTTTGCCCGCTACACCCGCATCAGCATGTTCAACATGCTGCGCCGCTCGGCGGACGTTGCCGTCGGTGGCGTACAGGTGATGAAGTTCGGCGAATACGTGCACTCGCTGTACGTGCCGACCAGCCTCAACCTGGTCAAGATCAAACCCCTGCGCGGCACCGCGCTGTTCATCCTCGACGCCAAACTGGTGTTCAAGCTGGTGGACAACTTCTTCGGCGGCGACGGCCGTCACGCCAAGATCGAAGGGCGTGAATTCACCCCGACCGAACTGCGCGTGGTGCGCATGGTGCTGGAGCAGGCGTTCGTCGATTTGAAGGAAGCCTGGCAGGCGATCATGGAAGTCAACTTCGAGTACATCAACTCGGAAGTGAACCCGGCCATGGCCAACATCGTCGGCCCGAGCGAAGCGATCGTGGTCTCCACGTTCCACATCGAACTCGACGGCGGTGGCGGCGACCTGCACGTGACCATGCCGTACTCGATGATCGAGCCGGTGCGCGAAATGCTCGACGCCGGTTTCCAGTCGGACCTCGACGACCAGGACGAACGCTGGGTCAACGCTCTGCGCCAGGACGTGCTGGATGTCGACGTGCCGATCGGTGCCACCGTGGCTCGCCGCCAGTTGAAGTTGCGCGACATCCTGCACATGCAGCCGGGTGATGTGATTCCGGTCGAGATGCCGGAAGACATGATCATGCGCGCCAACGGCGTGCCGGCCTTCAAGGTCAAGATGGGCTCGCACAAAGGCAACCTCGCGTTGCAGGTGATCGAGCCGATCGAGCGCCGCTGAAGCGGCGCTTTCACTCCCTGATTTTTTTACCGGTTTTTTGCCCGCCGAGGACAAATGATGAACGACGATATGAACACCCAGGACGATCAGGCACTGGCCGATGAATGGGCTGCCGCCCTGGAAGAAACCGGTGAAGCCGGGCAGGCCGACATCGACGCGCTGCTGGCCGCCGATGCAGGTGCTTCGAGCTCCAACCGTCTGCCGATGGAAGAGTTCGGCAGCGTGCCGAAGAACAACGACCCGGTGACCCTCGACGGCCCGAACCTGGACGTGATTCTCGACATTCCGGTGTCGATCTCGATGGAAGTGGGCAGCACCGACATCAACATCCGCAACCTGCTGCAACTCAACCAGGGTTCGGTGATCGAGCTTGATCGTCTGGCCGGCGAGCCGCTGGACGTGCTGGTCAACGGCACCCTGATCGCTCACGGTGAAGTGGTGGTGGTCAACGAAAAGTTCGGCATCCGTCTGACCGACGTGATCAGCCCGAGCGAACGCATCAAGAAGCTGCGCTGAGTGAAAAAGGTTCTGGGAGCTTTGTTCGGCCTGGCGCTGGCGTTGCCGTTCAGCGTGCTGGCGGCCGAGCCGATGGCGACCACGGCAGCGGCGGCTGCACCGGCCGTCAACAGCGGCGTGGCAGGACAGCTGACGCAATTGGTGCTGGGTCTGTTACTGGTGCTGGGGTTGATCTTCTTCCTCGCCTGGCTGTTGCGCCGGGTGCAGCAGGCAGGTCCCGCCGGCAAGGGCCAGGTGATCGAGCTGATCGGTTCCCGCGCGCTCGGGCCGCGTGACCGTCTGATGCTGGTGCAGGTCGGCAACGAGCAGATCCTGCTCGGCCTCAGCCCCGGAACCATCACTGCGCTGCACGTGCTCAAAGAGCCGGTCGAGGTGCCGAGCACCGCCGACAAAGCGACTCCGGAATTTGCCCAGCATCTGTTGAAGATCCTCGGCAAGGATCAGAAGGATAAGAAGTAATGGGTGCGTTGCGCATCGTCTTGACCCTGGCGTTGATGTTGGCCGCGCCGCTGGCATTCGCCGCCGATCCGTTGTCGATCCCGGCGATCACCCTGGGCACCAACGCCGAGGGCGCGCAGGAATATTCGGTCAGCCTGCAGATCCTGCTGATCATGACGGCGCTGAGCTTCATTCCGGCCGCCGTCATCCTGATGACCAGTTTCACCCGGATCATCATCGTCTTCTCGATCCTGCGTCAGGCCCTGGGCTTGCAGCAGACGCCGTCGAACCAGATTCTCACCGGCATGGCGCTGTTCCTGACGCTGTTCATCATGGCGCCGGTGTTCGATCGCGTGAACAACGATGCCTTGCAGCCGTACCTCGCGGAAAAGCTGACGGCCCAGCAGGCAGTGGAAAAGGCTCAGGTGCCGATCAAGGACTTCATGCTCGCCCAGACCCGCTCCAGCGATCTGGAGCTGTTCATGCGCCTGTCCAAGCGCACCGACATCGCGACGCCGGATGCTGCGCCGCTGACGATTCTGGTGCCGGCCTTCGTGACGTCTGAACTGAAGACCGCGTTCCAGATCGGCTTCATGATCTTCATCCCGTTCCTGATCATCGACCTGGTGGTCGCGAGCGTGCTGATGGCGATGGGTATGATGATGCTCTCGCCGCTGATCATTTCGCTGCCGTTCAAAATCATGCTGTTCGTGCTGGTGGATGGCTGGGCGCTGATCATCGGCACCCTGGCCAGCAGTTTCGGAGGTGTATCGCCATGACGCCAGAAGTAGCGGTCGACATCTTTCGCGAAGCCCTGTGGCTGACCACCATGATGGTGGCGATTCTGGTGGTGCCGAGTCTGTTGGTGGGCCTGCTGGTGTCGATGTTCCAGGCCGCGACCCAGATCAACGAACAGACCCTGAGCTTCCTGCCGCGTCTGCTGGTGATGCTGGTGACGCTGATCGTCGCCGGCCCGTGGCTGGTGCAGACGTTCATGGAATACATCACCCAGTTGTACAAAAACATTCCGATGGTCATCGGCTAAGCCATGCAATCGCTGCTTCAGCTGACCGATACCCAGATCAGTACCTGGGTGGCGACGTTCATGCTGCCGCTGTTTCGCGTCGCCTCGATGTTGATGGTGATGCCGGTCTTCGGAACCACGCTGGTGCCCCGGCGGATCCGTCTGTACTTCGCCTTCGCGATCACCGTGGTGATCACGCCCAACCTGCCGCCGATGCCGGCGGTCAGCCCTCTGGATCTCAGCGGTCTGCTGCTGATCGCCGAACAGATTCTCGTTGGCGCGGTGCTGGGTTTCTCGCTGCAATTGTTCTTTCAAGCTTTCGTGGTGGCCGGGCAGATCGTCGCGATCCAGATGGGCATGGGCTTCGCTTCGATGATCGACCCTGCCAACGGCGTGTCGGTGGCGGTGATCGGGCAGTTCTTCACGATGCTGGTGACCTTGCTGTTCCTGTCGATGAACGGGCATTTGGTGGTCTTCGAAGTGCTCACCGAGAGCTTCACCACGCTGCCGGTCGGCGGCGGGTTGATGACCACGCATTACTGGGAACTGGCCGGCAAGCTCGGCTGGGTGCTGGGCGCCGCGTTGTTGCTGGTGCTGCCGGCGGTCACCGCGCTGCTGGTGGTCAACATTGCCTTTGGCGTGATGACCCGCGCCGCGCCACAGCTCAACATTTTCTCCATCGGCTTTCCGCTGACCCTCGTACTCGGCCTGTTCATTGTCTGGGTCGGGTTGGCGGACATACTCAATCAGTATCAACCGCTGGCCACCGAGGCCCTGCAGTTTTTACGCGAACTGGCACAGGCGCGCTGAGTCATGGCTGAGAGCGAAAGCGGTCAGGACAAAACAGAAGACCCCACGGAGAAGCGCAAAAAGGACTCCCGGGAAAAGGGTGAGATTGCCCGTTCCAAGGAGCTCAACACGCTGGCGATCATGCTCGCCGGCTCTGCCGCACTGCTGATTTTTGGCGGGATGCTGGCGCAGGAATTGATGGATCTGATGCGCCAGAACTTCACGCTGTCGCGGGAAGTGATCATGGACGAGCGCTCCATGGCGACGTTCCTGATGAACTCCGGATTGCAGGCATTGCTGGCGATTCAGCCGATCATGATCACTCTGTTGCTGGCGGCATTCCTCGGGCCGATTGCGCTGGGCGGCTGGCTGTTTGCCGCTGGTTCGCTGGCGCCCAAGTTCAGCCGGATGAACCCGGCGGCGGGCCTCAAGCGGATGTTCTCGATGAAGGCCGTGGTCGAACTGCTCAAGGCGCTGGCCAAGTTCCTTATCACCTTGGGTGTGGCGCTGGTGGTGCTCAATTCGGACATTGACGACCTGCTGCGCATCGCTCATGAGCCGCTGGACCGGGCGATCATTCACAGCTTGCAACTGGTGGGCTGGAGTTCGCTGTGGCTGGCCTGCGGGTTGATCATCATCGCGGCTGTCGACGTGCCCGTGCAGATCTGGGAAAGCATCAAGAAGCTCAAGATGACCAAGCAGGAAGTGCGCGACGAGCACAAGGACCAGGAAGGTCGCCCGGAGGTCAAACAGCGCATTCGCCAGCTCCAGCGCGAGATGTCGCAGCGGCGGATGATGGCGGCGATCCCGGATGCCGACGTGGTCATCACCAACCCGACCCACTACGCCGTGGCACTCAAGTACGACGCCGAGAAGGGCGGGGCGCCGATGCTGCTGGCCAAGGGCAGCGACTTCCTGGCGCTGAAGATCCGCGAAATCGCCGTGGCCAACAACGTCATGCTCCTGGAATCGCCAGCGCTGGCGCGTTCGATCTATTACTCCACGGAGCTGGAAGAAGAAATCCCCGGCGGCCTGTACCTGGCGGTCGCCCAGGTATTGGCTTACGTCTACCAGATCCGCCAGCACCGCGCGGGCAAGGGCAAGTTCCCGGAACCGCTCAAGGACGACCTGCCGATCCCGCCGGATCTGCGGCGCGATTCCTGATTTGTGATCAAACAAAAAAAACCGCCATCCGGTTGAACCTGATGGCGGTTTTTTCATACCCGATGATCTGTGGTGCTTGTGAGGCCGCCTTCGCGGGCAAGTCGAATCGTCGCACCGCCGCTCCCACAGGTTTTTCGTTGATGCCATCGACTGTGCACGCGCCACCGATCCCTGTGGGAGCGGGCTTGCCCGCGAAGGCGTCAGTCGCCACGACACATCTATCAAGCCTTTACACGGAGACCTGCGACGGCGGTATTTCCAGATTATCCAGCACCCGATTCACCGCCAGTTCGCCGAGCATGATCAGTTGCGCAATCCCCACCAGCGTCCTGCGCTGCGAGGCGGGCATGAGGTGGGTGAAGTCATTGACGATGGTTCTGGCTGAGGCCAGGGTTTCGCAGGCATCGGCCAGCAGCTCTTCGTTTTTGAAGTCCGCGGTGACGGCATACATTCTGCGGTTTTT
>NZ_JBQEQA010000011.1:0-128738 GCF_052045815.1 Pseudomonas sp. 22085 | reverse complement strand
GGCGTGGAGCCGGGCGGGCAGAGATAGTGATCCAGGGCGCGGTCGGCGGCTTCGTGAAGCTTTCTGGAATCGGCGGATTCGTAGGGCGAGGCGGGGTCGGTTACGGGTGGATTGGGTGTGGGTTTGATCATGGTGAAGCTCCTATAAAGTGGAGCCGCCCAGAACTGTCGCTAAACAGTAAGGTGGCGGCTGTACGCAGGTTAGCGAACCGGTTATAGGCACCCGGCAGACCCGAGGGTCTCCCGCATACAGCCACCATAGCGGAGTTGCAGACATTGAATCTGCGACAAGGCATCGAGCGCTGGTGCACCTATTTATGATTCGAGTCGCTAAACCCGATCGCTGATTCGTCAGCGACCGAACCACAATAGAACCCGACCCCAAGGCGCACAAGCCGGCGGATTCTGGCGTAGCTGTAGGCAATGGCGCAAGGATTCGTGGCCTGTAAGGCGTGTCTGAAGGTGTCTTTTAAACGTACGAGTTTAAAAGACATTTTGTGCTGATTTCTCGGGCGCCTTCGCGAGCAAACTCGCTCCCACCTTTGGAATGCATTTCCCTGTGGAAGCGACTTTGCTGGTAAATAAATACGTCCCCTTCTTTCTTATTTCCTTTGCGTCGAGCGCGCGTGCCGTTTGTTGCACGTCAAGCTCAGCCAGGCAGGAGACACCAGCCATGTGCCTGTGAGTTATTGCCAGTGAAACAGACGATGGACCATGCGTTCGGGTTATTGGTTGCGACCGCAAGGTATTGTCCGGCGCCACATCCATCATTACGACATAGCCAGCCGCCTGCGCTGGATACCAGTGGTCTGTATTTGATTTTCAGCACATCGATTGCTGCATTTGAAACAGGTGATCCGCCGATTGAATTCATCCAGTTGATAGCTGCGCTGATGCTGTAGGTATGTGTAGGGGTCATCACAAGGCGTAGAACATTTTGTACTTTGACGGGGAACGAAACTTCACGTTGAGTGCTGTTTTCTCGCACGGTAATAGTCGCATCGCCGTTTTTGAGACCGCTGACCAGCCCGACACCATTAACTGTCGCGACATCGGTAGCGTTGGAAAAATAGTAGTAGCCGCCATCTCCAGAAGTTGGAACCCGTGTTTGTGTCGTGCCGGGTGCAGGGGTTCCGGTCAGGGCAAGAAAGTCCGCGTTGACGTTCAGGCCATTAAGCTCCATGAGGGTGGGTTCTATGGTGAAAGGATGCAATGCCTTGACGGTATAAGTGCGCAATGGCAAGGCCACCGCCGTGTCGGCATCGACGATCCTATCCAGATTTACTTCTACCTTGGTCGTCAGTTCAGTCCCGTCTTTGAGGCCCTTAAGCCATTCAACCGGCGCCTCTACCGACAAACCATCCACTGAATCATTAAGTTCTCCCGACCTGACCTCCTTGCTGACTGGATTGCCGTTCTTGTCAAAGCCTGAACACCTCACCCAGATCGGCTGCCCAGGCTCGAACAGCGGCCACTTCGCTGCGAGAATCCGCGCATCTGTTGTGAGTTCTTGAACCTTCAGCTCTGAACTCGTATTGCCGGCGATATTGGGTGTCGGCAAGCGCGGATCATTCTCGGCGACAGGTCGGATGGTCAGCGCCAAATCAGTAGATTCGTCTTCGGGTTTTCCTCCGCGAACCAGTTCCCAGCGCAACTTCATGGTTGCCCCACGCCGTGCCACGAGAAACGCTGGGTCAAGTTTGAAGTTGGCGCGTTTGTTCTCGTTGAGTGTCAGTAATGGAAAGGGTTCTGTGCCGGGTAACGGGTTAACTTCCAGCAACCGAGCCTGGTCACCCGGCAACGCTGACAGGTGTTCGACGCGCACGGTGACTCCGTTTTCGTAGGACAGCACATCAATGGGGTTGGTCGCCGGTGCCACCAGTGTTGGCGGCTTCAGATTGACCGGGGCTGTCCCTGTTACTGTGGCATTCGCCAGTTTGGAAGTGCCCACCAGATCACCGTTCGGCTTGCGCAGTTCGTAAGTCACGATGACGTTGCTACCGGCAAAGATCTTGTTGTTCGGCACTTCAAGGATGCAGGGTTTTTTCTGCCCGAACGGATCCGCTTCGACTTTGCCGCTGACGGTAACCACCACATCAGCGGGTTGCCCCGTGTTTTTCGCTGTGTACGTTGCGATGACTTCATAGTCCGCGACAAAGCGCGGGTCTATCGTCAGGACCACCAGCAGCAATGGCTTGCCCGCCAGTTTCACCAGATCGATTTCCTCGGCGTCGTCGCCGGGATAATCCTCCATCCGCTCCAACAGGATCGCCATTGGCAGACGCGTACCATCCAGGTCCTCATCTACCGTCTGCACCGGCGACCACGGTGCATCGGTGTCCGGGCTGTTGCCGAGCTGATCGGTGATGGTGTAGGAGAAATGCAGTTTTTTGTCCTGACGTTTCGCCTTGTCCAGATAGGCCCGGGTGATGGTGAAGCAAATGGTAATGGGGATTTCGTCACCGGGATTCGGCGGTTGCGGCGCCTGATTCGGATCGACCTTGGGCTTGGGCTCCAGCAGTTCGCCATTGCACTTGAGGGTGATGAGGTCATACGCCCGGCAATATGGATAGGCCACACACACTTCGGCGCTGACGAAATCCGGGCCGACGCCGTTCTTGATCGCGTCAGGCAGAAGGAGCTTGAGTTCAGAGTGGCCACCGGGATCGGTCAGGCGATCCTTCAGGCCTGGACGGATGCGGTTGTAGAGGATTTCCAGCGGTGGTGTGGATGTGCCTCGATTGGCGCTGCCACGCCTGACGGTGTAGTACAGCATGTTGACCTTGTCCGGATGCAGGCGACCCTTGGGAATGCGCAACGTGGTGCGCACGTCCGGATCGACAATGGTTTCGCTGTCCAGTGCGGCCGTTTCATTCTCAAGCCAAAGCTCCATGACGTCGTCGGGATCCATGTTGCCCGCCAACGGTGGGTCGACGAGGACAACGGCGCCTTCACCGTCGGTGACCAGATCATAGGCCACCAGGGGCACGCCGATATGTGCACCTGCCACGGGCGTGGTCTGGCCGTTGACTATTGGCGGGCTAAGGACGAGAACGGTGTTGTCCGGTGGGGTTGAGGTGGTCATGGATGAGGCTCCTGCGCGGCGGGAACGGGCAGGGTTATCAGAGCGCTTAATTGCAGATTGCGCACCTGTCAGATCTGGCAGGTGTCGACGGTTTAACGACTAGTGGTCGTGTACTGTATAAAAAAACCGCCGTCCCGGTTGATTCGGAACGGCGGTTCTTTTTGTCTGGAAAGATGTGTTGCCTGTAAGTCAGCCTTCGTGAGCAAGCTCACTCCCACAGGGGGGCATCAGTGGCTACGTGTTAATTCGGTATTTCCAGATTGTCCAGCACCCGATTCACCGCCAGTTCGCCGAGCATGATCAGTTGCCCAATGCCGATCAGCGTCCTGCGCTGCGAGGCGGGCATGAGGTGGGTGAAGTCATTGACGATGGTCCTGGCTGAGGCCAGCGTTTCGCAGGCATCGGCCAGCAGCTCTTCATTTTTGAAGTCCGCGGTGACGGCGTACATTCTGCGGTTTTTGCGCGGTGGTGGCGTGGAGCCGGGCGGGCAGAGATAGTGATCCAGGGCGCGGTCGGCGGCTTCGTGAAGCTTTCTGGAATCGGCGGATTCGTAGGGCGAGGCGGGGTCGGTTACGGGTGGGTTGGGTGTTGGTTTGATCATGGTGAAGCTCCGTGGTTGATTTAGCCGCCACGGCTCATCGCTAAACAAGTAAAGGTGGCGGCTGTACGCAGGTTAGCGATCCGGGCCACAGGAACCCCGGGTAGACCCTAAGGTCTCCCGCGCACAGCCACCATGACGCCAATTGTAGGAAGGAAAAACCTGCAATCGAGACTGGGCATGTTGTGTCTGTAAAGTGCCGGATCGCTAAACCCGATCGCTGATTCGTCAGCGACCGATCCACAATAGAACCCGACCCCACAGCGCACAAGCCGGCGGATTCTGGCGTAGCCGTAGGCAACGGCGCAAGGATTCGTAGCCTGTAAGGCGTGTCTGAAGGTGTCTTTTAAACACCGCAGTTTAAGGGGCGCTTGGTGCCGCCGGTCTGAAAAGACCCTCCACCTGTTAGTTCTGACAGTAGACGCGTGTTGTTTCCTGGCGCCTCATAAACCCGCAATTCACGCCGTTGCCTATTCGCACTCTGCGAGCGCAGTGGTTGATAACTCATTCACTGGAAATTCGGGGTAGAACATGACAAGGCGCGTTTACCGAAAACTGCCGGGCATGGAGATGGAGTTCGTTTCAGGGAAGCTGGAAAGGGACGCAGGCGAGCGCGCCATCTTCTATGAGGTGACGTTCAACCTGAAACTGGACTTTCTCAACTTTCTGGTCATGGCCAATCAGTTCATTCCGAGTTATCTGGATAATCCCATCAATGCGATCCGGCCTGAACTGGCCGGGTTTGCGTATCACTACTCCTACAACTACTTCTTTGGCGCAGCCGGTAATATCCGCGATAACCCGTCGTTGTTCGCTCTCTTCACCGACCGTGGTTATTACATGGACCAGTGGGCGAGTGATGGCGGGCCTGTAGAGCAACGATATGGAAAACCCTCGTTCACGGTAGTCGGCAACCAATTGCGCATCACAACGCGGCAGTACTTTCGGCTGGATGCGGGGGCTCCTGCGATTGAAATCAGCGACCTGCCATTCATGCGTCTCGACTGGTCATTGAATCTGATGGAAGGTCATGCGAAGTCCACTAATGTCGCGCCTGTCACCATGGTGGTACTGATGTATACGGAGGAAGACTTTGTCGATGTCGGTGGTCACTTCGTGTTCAGGGGCACGCGCTATCTGGATAATGCAGCCCTCTCTTTCGGTCCGATCACTTCGGCGCACGTTCTGGTAGCCAGTTGACTATCGGGGTTTCATCTCAGTGAACATCGCTGAGCAGGGGCGGGCGCACGACGTGCGTGCCGCCCCTTTGTGCATTCATCACCCCTCTGTTTCACGCCTTGGCAAAAGTTGGAAGGCTTCTTGCAATAGCCGCCCTGCGCCCGCTCTGGGCGTCAAAAGTTTGCTTTAAAGGAACGGGGAAAACCGGTGGATCGCTCTCAGTTATTCAACACTGCTCGCTCGAATGTTGCCGACCTCAGTCGAGGCAATCTGGGTGTGCCGCTGTTGCTGCTGGTCATGCTGGCGATGATGATGTTGCCGGTGCCGCCGTTCCTGCTCGACGTGTTCTTCACCTTCAACATTGCCCTGTCGATCGTCGTGCTGCTGGTCTGCGTGTACGCCTTGCGGCCGCTGGATTTTGCGGTGTTCCCGACGATCCTGCTGGTGGCGACGCTGTTGCGACTGGCGCTGAACGTGGCGTCGACGCGGGTGGTGATGCTCCACGGTCAGGACGGCCACGCCGCCGCCGGTAAGGTGATCCAGGCCTTCGGTGAGGTGGTGATCGGCGGTAACTACGTGGTTGGTATCGTGGTCTTCGCGATCCTGATGATCATCAACTTCGTCGTGGTGACCAAGGGTGCGGGCCGGATCTCCGAGGTGAGCGCGCGTTTCACCCTCGATGCGATGCCGGGCAAGCAAATGGCAATCGACGCCGACCTCAACGCCGGTCTGATCGATCAGGCGCAGGCCAAGGCGCGCCGTCAGGAAGTGGCCCAGGAGGCAGAGTTCTACGGCTCGATGGACGGTGCCAGCAAGTTCGTCCGTGGTGACGCCATCGCTGGTTTGCTGATTCTGTTCATCAACCTGATCGGCGGCATGGCCGTCGGTATCTTCCAGCACAACATGACCTTCGCCGACGCCGGCAAGGTTTACGCCTTGCTGACCATCGGTGACGGTTTAGTGGCGCAATTGCCATCACTGTTGTTATCTACAGCGGCGGCGATCATGGTGACCCGTGCTTCCGGCTCGGAAGACATGGGCAAGCAGATCAATCGGCAGATGTTCGCCTCGCCGAAAGCGCTGGCCGTCGCCGCCGGTCTGATGGCGGTCATGGGCCTGGTGCCGGGCATGCCGCACTTCTCGTTCCTGACCATGGCTGCCCTGGCGGCTGGTGGCGCTTACCTGTTCTGGAAGAAGCAGAACGTGGCCAAGGTCATCGCGCTGGAAGAGGTCAAGCGTCAACAGGAGCTGCTGCCGTCGCCGGCCCGCGCCATGGAAACCAAGGAGCTGGGCTGGGACGACGTGACCCCGATCGACATGATCGGCCTGGAAGTCGGCTACCGCCTGATTCCGCTGGTGGACCGCAACCAGGGCGGGCAATTGCTGGCGCGGATCAAGGGCGTGCGCAAGAAGCTCTCGCAGGATCTGGGCTTTCTGATGCCGACCGTGCACATCCGCGACAACCTCGACCTGGCGCCGAGTGCCTACCGCCTGACCCTGATGGGCGTGATCCTGGCCGAAGCCGAGATCTACCCGGATCGCGAACTGGCGATCAACCCGGGGCAGGTCTACGGCTCGCTCAACGGCATTACCGCCAAAGATCCGGCTTTCGGCCTGGAGGCGGTGTGGATCGAAGTCAGCCAGCGCGCCCAGGCGCAATCGCTCGGTTACACCGTGGTCGATGCCAGCACCGTGGTTGCGACCCACTTGAACCAGATTCTGTACAAGCACTCCAGCGAGCTGATCGGTCACGAAGAAGTGCAGCAATTGATGCAATTGCTGGCCAAGAGCTCGCCGAAACTGGCCGAAGAGCTGGTGCCGGGCGTGGTCACGCTGTCGCAGTTGCTCAAAGTATTGCAGGCGTTGCTGGCCGAACACGTGCCGGTGCGCGATATCCGCAGCATTGCCGAAGCCATCGCCAACAATGCCGCCAAGAGTCAAGATACCGCCGCTTTGGTGGCCGCTGTGCGGGTCGGCGTATCCCGCGCCATCGTCCAAAGCATTGTAGGGACTGAGTCGGAGCTGCCAGTTATCACGCTGGAGCCAAGGTTGGAACAAATATTGCTCAATAGTCTGCAGAAGGCAGGACAAGGCTCGGAAGAGGGCGTTCTGCTGGAGCCGAGCATGGCCGAGAAGCTGCAGCGTTCGCTGATCGAAGCGGCGCAGCGCCAGGAAATGCAAGGTCAGCCGGTGATCCTGTTGGTAGCAGGCCCGGTTCGCGCGATGCTCTCGCGCTTTGGTCGCCTGGCAGTTCCCGGACTGCATGTGCTGGCCTACCAGGAAATTCCGGACAACAAGCAAGTGACCATCGTTGCGACAGTAGGGCCCAACGGCTGAGGTAGTGGTTTATGCAAGTTAAGCGTTTTTTCGCCGCCGATATGCGTCAGGCCATGAAGCTGGTTCGTGATGAGCTGGGTGCTGATGCCGCCATCATTGGCAACCGCCGCATCGCCGGCGGCGTCGAGCTGACCGCGGCGCTCGATTACAAACTGTCTGCGCTGGCCCCGCGCGTTCCGAACATGGAACTCGAGGATGAGCTGCGCAAGACCCAGTCGCGCATCGTCACCGCCCAGGCCGAGCTGAGCCTGCGTGGCGAAGCCGACGGCAACACCAATCGCCAGTTGTTCGCCGGGCTGCCGTTGACGGCGGGCCTGCCGCTGACCGCTGCCGAACCGCTGACCGAACCGACCTACGAAGCTCCGGCTCGTCCGGCACCAGCGCCTGCAGCGGTTTCCGCTGGCGTCGATCCGCGTGCACTGGACTCGATGCGTTTCGAACTCAACAGCCTGCGCGAACTGATGGAAGTGCAACTCGGCACCCTGGCCTGGAACCAGCTGCAAGGCAGCCGTCCGGCCCAGGCCAATCTGTACCGTCGTCTGCAACGCATCGGTCTGTCCGGCCCGCTGTCCCGTGATCTGCTGTCGATGATCACCGAGATCGACGAGCCTCGTCAGGCCTGGCGCATGCTGCTGGCGCACCTGGCGCGGATGATTACCGTGCCGGAAGTCGAGCCGCTGGAAGAGGGCGGGGTGATTGCGATGGTCGGCCCGGCCGGCATGGGCAAGACCACCACCCTGGCCAAACTGGCCGCCCGCTACGTGCTCAAGTACGGCGCGCAGAACATCGCGCTGGTGAGCATGGACAGTTTCCGTATCGGCGCGCAGGAGCAACTCAAGACGCTGGGCCGCATCCTCAATGTGTCGGTGACCCACGTCGATCCGGGCCAGTCCCTGGTGCAGGCGCTGGATCCACTGCTGCGCAAACGCGTGGTGCTGATCGACACCGCCGGCCTGCAAGCCAGCGATCCGGCCCTGCGCATGCAGCTGGAAAGTCTGGCCGGTCGTGGAATTCGGTCAAAAAATTATCTGGTTCTGGCAACCACCAGCCAAAAACAGGTTCTAACCGCCGCTTATCACAGTTACAAGCGTTGCGGGCTTGCCGGCTGCATCCTGACTAAACTGGATGAGACGGCCAGTCTGGGCGAAGTGTTGAGCCTGGCGATCAGTCACGAACTGCCGGTTGCCTACCTGACCGATGGCCCACGGATTCCGGATGATCTGCATCTGCCGCGGCGTCATCAACTGGTCAGTCGCGCCGTCAGCGTGCAAATGCAGGAAGAACCCAGCGAAGAAGCCATGGCTGACATGTTCGCTGATATCTACCACAGTCCGACCAAGCAGGTTGGCTGAGGTAATGAACAGTTTTCGTACCTACATCGATGGCCTGCCACGCATTGTTCCGGTTGTGAACGCGCAGCCAGTAATGTGGCCTCCGTCTATGCAAGACAAGGTAAAGAAATAACATGGGCAGCATGCATCCCGTACAGGTGATCGCGGTGACCGGCGGCAAAGGTGGCGTCGGCAAGACTAATGTGTCAGTGAACTTGTCCCTGGCCCTGGCAGAGCTTGGCCGTCGGGTCATGCTGCTGGACGCCGACCTGGGGCTGGCGAACGTCGACGTTCTGCTGGGCCTCACACCCAAACGCACCCTGGCCGACGTGATCGAAGGCCGCTGCGAGCTGCGCGACGTGCTGTTGCAGGGCCCCGGCGGGATCCGCATCGTGCCGGCCGCTTCCGGCACCCAGAGCATGGTTCACCTGAGCCCGGCCCAGCATGCCGGCCTGATTCAGGCGTTCAGCGACATCGGCGACAATCTCGACGTGCTGGTGATCGACACCGCTGCGGGTATTGGTGACTCGGTAGTCAGTTTTGTTCGCGCAGCGCAAGAAGTGTTGCTGGTGGTCTGCGACGAGCCGACCTCGATCACCGACGCCTACGCGCTGATCAAGCTGCTCAACCGCGATTACGGCATGAACCGCTTCCGCGTCCTGGCCAACATGGCTCAGAGCCCGCAGGAAGGTCGCAATCTGTTCGCCAAGTTGACCAAGGTCACGGATCGCTTCCTCGACGTCGCCCTACAATACGTCGGCGCGGTGCCCTACGACGAAAGCGTGCGCAAGGCGGTGCAGAAGCAGCGTGCGGTCTATGAAGCCTTCCCGCGTTCCAAGTGCGCACTGGCGTTCAAGGCGATCGCACAGAAGGTCGACACCTGGCCGCTGCCCGCCAACCCGCGCGGCCACCTCGAATTTTTCGTCGAGCGCCTCGTGCAGCAAACGGCAGGACCTGTGCTATGACCGCCAGCGGTATGAACCTTTACAAAAAGTCGGCGCGTGACGCGCAGTACGAGTTGATCGAGCGTTACGCGCCACTGGTCAAACGCATCGCCTACCACTTGCTGGCGCGCTTGCCGGCCAGTGTGCAGGTCGAAGACTTGATCCAGGCCGGGATGATCGGCCTGCTCGAAGTCTCGACCAAGTATGACGCCAGCAAGGGTGCCAGTTTTGAAACGTACGCGGGCATCCGGATCCGCGGCGCGATGCTCGATGAAGTCCGAAAAGGGGACTGGGCTCCGCGCTCGGTTCACCGCAATACCCGTATGGTCAGCGACGCGATTCGCTCGATTGAAGCTAAAACCGGCCGTGACGCTAAAGATCATGAGGTTGCGGCCGAACTCCAATTGAGTCTCGACGATTACTACGGGATTTTGAACGACACCCTGGGCAGCCGCCTGTTCAGTTTCGACGACCTGTTGCAGGACGGCGAACACGAAGGGCTGCACGAGGATGGCGCCAGTGCTCATCTGGAGCCGTCGCGCGATCTGGAAGACGAACGTTTCCAGGCCGCGCTGGCGGACGCGATTGCCAATTTGCCGGAGCGTGAGCGACTGGTGTTGGCGCTGTACTACGACGAAGAGCTGAACCTCAAGGAGATCGGTGAAGTCCTTGGCGTCAGTGAATCGCGGGTCAGCCAGTTACACAGCCAGTGCGCGGCCCGCTTGCGGGGGCGTTTGGGGGAGTGGCGAGCGCGCTGAAGGCAGTGTGGGGACACTGCGAACGAGGCTGGTGCGGTGGTGAACGGCACCGGTCTTGCTCTGTTGTGCTCCAGACAGTCATCGAGTGTTTTGCCGGATTGATTGAAATGGCGCGTCCAGGTGCTGGGCGCGTTTAAGACTGCTTGGAGGTCGAATTGAACAAAGACATGAAAATCCTCATCGTTGATGACTTCTCAACGATGCGGCGGATCATCAAGAACCTGTTGCGTGATCTCGGGTTCACCAACACCGTTGAAGCCGACGATGGCGTCACTGCCATTCCGGTGCTCAACAGCGGCAGCATCGACTTTCTGGTGACCGACTGGAACATGCCCGGCATGACCGGCATCGATCTGCTGCGCCACGTGCGCGCCGATGAAAAGCTCAAGCACCTGCCGGTGCTGATGGTGACTGCTGAAGCCAAGCGCGAGCAGATCATCGAAGCGGCCCAGGCCGGCGTTAACGGCTACGTGGTCAAACCTTTCACGGCTCAGGCGCTGAAAGAAAAAATCGAGAAGATTTTCGAACGCATCGGCTGATGACGCGCGGGGGAGCTATGGAGCATAACGAATCTTCATTGGGCGATTTCGAGTCGACCCTGAAAAAACACGCAGTCGAACTGGTCGAAAGCCTTGAAAAAGGCAAGTTCGGCGACGCCGTGCAACTGATCCATGAGCTCAATCAGACCCGTGACCGTGGCCTGTACCAGGAAGTGGGCAAGCTCACGCGTGAACTGCACAGTGCGATCGTCAACTTCCAGATCGATCCGCACATGCCGCAGGCCGAGGAAGTGTCGCAAATCACCGACGCTACCGAGCGCCTGGGCTACGTGGTCAAACTGACCGAAGCTGCCGCCAACCGCACCATGGATCTGGTGGAAAGCGCGACCCCTGTGGTCAATGGCCTGGCTGACGAAGCCCAGGCCTTGAGCGCCGATTGGGGCCGCTTCATGCGCCGTGAGGTCGGGGCTGAGGAGTTCCGTGAGCTGGCGCGTCGGGTCGACGGTTTTCTGGCACGCAGCAGCGCGGACAATCGCGCGGTGTCGAGCAATCTTAACGACATTCTGCTCGCCCAGGATTACCAGGATCTCACCGGCCAGGTGATCAAGCGCGTTACCCAGTTGGTCACCGAAGTCGAAAGCAACCTGCTCAAACTCGTGCTCATGGCCAGCCAGGTGGACCGCTTTGCGGGCATCGAACATGACCGTGCGGCGATGCTTGCTGAAAAAGATCCACAAAAACATCTCTCGCAGGGTGAAGGTCCGCAGATTCATGCCGATAAACGAGAAGACGTTGTGTCCGGTCAGGACGATGTGGACGATTTGTTATCCAGCCTTGGATTCTAGAGTTTTGGAATTATAGGTTTTTTGGGTTTTTAGACCTGTAGGAGCACCCCATTAATGAGCTTCGGCGCCGATGAAGAGATCCTTCAGGATTTCCTGGTTGAGGCCGGCGAGATTCTTGAGCAACTGTCCGAACAACTGGTCGAGCTGGAAAGCCGCCCGGATGACGCAGATCTGCTCAACGCAATTTTTCGCGGTTTCCACACTGTAAAAGGGGGCGCCGGCTTCCTTCAGCTCAACGAGCTGGTGGAGTGCTGTCACATCGCCGAAAACGTGTTCGACATCCTGCGCAAGGGCGAACGACGCGTAGATGCAGAACTGATGGACGTGGTGCTCGAAGCGCTGGACGCGGTGAACAGCATGTTCAGCGAAGTCCGCGATCGCAGCCCGATCACTGCCGCCACCCCGGAACTGCTGGCCGCCCTGGCGCGTCTGGCCGAACCGCAATCGGCGGATGAAGTTCCGGCTTCGCCCGTTGCCGAGATGATCGAAGAACTGGTCGTCGAAGGCGATTCGGGTGACATCACCGATAACGAATTTGAACAGTTGCTGGACTCGCTGAACGCCGTCAAGGCCGAAGCCGAAGCCCCGGCGGCTGCCGCTGCACCTGCTTCCACCGAAGCGGCCAGCGATGAAATCACCGACGCCGAGTTCGAGTCGCTGCTCGATCAGTTGCACGGCAAGGGCCAGTTCGCGGCCGACGCCGTGGCTCCGGCTGCTGCGGCACCTGCTGCTCCGGCGGCGGGCGACAGCTCGGACATCACCGACGACGAATTCGAAGCCTTGCTCGATCAGTTGCACGGCAAGGGCAACTTTGCCGTCGATGCGCTGGAGTCGGCGATTGCTGCGGTTCCTGCGACGGCTGCTCCGGCAGCCGCTGCGGCCGGTAGCGATCTGATCACCGACCACGAGTTCGAATCGCTGCTCGACGATCTGCATGGCAAAGGCAAGTTCACTGACGTCGCCACCGGTGCCGTCGTGACTGCCGGCAATGCTTCGGCGGTTGCAGCGCCTGCCGCCAAGGCCCCGGCTGCTGCGGCAAAACCTGCTGCAAAAACACCTGAGCCGAAAGCTGAACCGGCCAAGCCGGCCGCTGCGGCACCGGCTCCGGCCCGTGCACCGGCGACGCCTCCACCGGAAAAACCGACGACTGAAGCCGAGACCACCGTGCGTGTGGACACCGCACGTCTCGACGAAATCATGAACATGGTCGGCGAGCTGGTGCTGGTGCGTAACCGTCTGGTGCGCCTGGGCCTGAACAGCGGTGACGAGTCGATGCAGAAGGCCGTGTCGAACCTCGACGTGGTCACCGCCGACTTGCAGACCGCGGTGATGAAGACCCGGATGCAGCCGATCAAGAAAGTCTTCGGCCGCTTCCCGCGTCTGGTTCGCGATCTGGCACGCCAGCTCAAGAAAGAGATCAACCTGGAACTGGTGGGCGAAGAGACCGACCTCGACAAGAACCTCGTCGAGGCATTGGCCGACCCGCTGGTCCACTTGGTGCGCAACGCCGTCGACCACGGCATCGAGTCGCCGGAAGAACGCGAAGCCTCGGGCAAGGCCCGTGGCGGCAAGGTGATCCTGGCGGCAGAGCAGGAAGGCGACCACATCCTGCTGTCGATCTCCGACGACGGCAAGGGCATGGACCCGAACGTCCTGCGCGCCATCGCCGTGAAACGCGGTGTGATGGACAAGGATGCCGCCGATCGCCTGAGCGACACCGAGTGCTACAACCTGATTTTCGCCCCGGGTTTCTCGACCAAGACCGAGATCTCCGATGTGTCCGGCCGCGGTGTGGGCATGGACGTGGTGAAGACCAAGATTTCCCAGCTCAACGGTTCGATCAACATCTACTCGACCAAGGGCCAGGGCTCGAAGATCGTCATCAAGGTGCCGCTGACGCTGGCGATCATGCCGACCCTGATGGTGATGCTCGGCAACCAGGCATTCGCGTTCCCGCTGGTGAACGTCAACGAAATCTTCCACCTCGACCTGTCGACCACCAACGTGGTGGATGGCCAGGAAGTGGTGATCGTGCGGGACAAGGCGCTGCCATTGTTCTACCTCAAGCGCTGGCTGGTCAGCTCCGCCGCTCACGAAGAGCAGCGCGAAGGCCATGTGGTGATCCTTTCGGTGGGCACCCAGCGGATCGGCTTCGTCGTCGATCAACTGGTCGGCCAGGAAGAAGTGGTCATCAAGCCATTGGGCAAGATGCTCCAGGGAACTCCGGGCATGTCCGGCGCCACCATCACCGGTGACGGCCGCATTGCACTGATTCTCGATGTTCCGAGCATGCTCAAGCGTTACGCCGCACGGCGTATTTGAATCCGGGGCGGCGGGGCGACAACGTCCCGCCGCACCTAATGGAGTGTTTATGGCAGTCAAAGTCCTGGTGGTGGACGATTCGGGTTTTTTCCGCCGCCGCGTCTCGGAAATTCTTTCAGCGGATCCGAGCATCCAGGTTGTCGGCACGGCAACCAACGGTAAAGAGGCGATCGATCAGGCACTGGCCCTCAAGCCGGACGTGATCACCATGGACTACGAGATGCCGATGATGGATGGCATCACGGCCGTGCGGCACATCATGCAGCGCTGCCCGACCCCGGTGTTGATGTTCTCCTCGCTGACACACGAAGGCGCCCGGGTCACCCTGGATGCGCTGGATGCCGGCGCGGTGGATTTCCTGCCGAAGAATTTCGAAGACATCTCCCGCAATCCGGAGAAGGTCAAGCAACTGCTGTGCGAGAAGGTGCACAGCATCTCGCGCAGTAACCGTCGTTTCAGTGCCTACAGTGCGCCGGCGCCTGCCGCTGCACCTGCGCCTGCGCCGACTCCGGCAGCGGCGCCGTCGAGCTTTGGCAGCCACAGCGCTCCGGCCCGTCCGGCACCTGCGCCTGCACCGACTCGCGCGCCAGCGGCCAGCGCTTCGTCGCCGGCCCCGAAACGCAAGAACTACAAGCTCGTGGCGATTGGCACATCGACCGGCGGCCCGGTAGCCCTGCAACGGGTCCTGACCCAGTTGCCGGCCAGCTTCCCGGCACCGATCGTGCTGATCCAGCACATGCCGGCGGCCTTCACCAAGGCCTTCGCCGAACGCCTGGACAAGCTGTGCCGCATCAGCGTCAAGGAAGCCGAGGATGGCGACATCCTGCGTCCGGGCCTGGCGCTGCTGGCGCCGGGTGGCAAGCAGATGATGATCGACGGCCGTGGCGCGGTGAAAATCCTGCCGGGCGACGAGCGTCTGAACTACAAGCCGTGCGTGGACATCACCTTCGGTTCTGCAGCCAAATCCTACAGTGACAAAGTTCTGGCGGTCGTACTGACCGGCATGGGCGCCGACGGCCGTGAAGGCGCACGCCTGCTCAAGCAGTGCGGCAGCACGGTCTGGGCTCAGGACGAAGCCAGTTGCGTGATCTACGGCATGCCGATGGCCATCGTCAAGGCTGACCTCGCCGACGCGGTGTACAGCCTGGACGATATCGGCAAGCACATCGTCGAGGCATGCGTCTGATGGATGTTCTAAGCCTTATCGGGATCATCATGGCGTTCGTCGCCATCATCGGCGGCAACTACCTGGAAGGTGGTCACCTCGGCGCGCTGGCCAACGGCCCGGCAGCGCTGATCGTGCTCGGTGGCACCATCGGTGCCGCGCTGCTGCAATCGCCGATGAGCGCGTTCAAGCGCGCCATGCAGATTCTGGCCTGGATCTTTTTCCCGCCGCGTGTGGACCTGGCCGGCGGCATCGACCGCGTAGTCAACTGGAGCCTCACCGCGCGCAAGGAAGGCCTGTTGGGTCTGGAAGGCGTGGCGGATGCCGAGCCTGATGCCTACTCGCGCAAGGGCCTGCAACTGCTGGTCGACGGCGCGGAGCCGGAAGCGATCCGCAGCATCCTCGAAGTGGATTTCTACACCCAGGAAGCCCGCGATGTCGAAGCGGCCAAAGTGTTTGAAAGCATGGGCGGCTACGCGCCGACCATCGGCATCATCGGTGCGGTGATGGGCCTGATCCATGTGATGGGCAACCTGGCCGATCCGTCGCAACTGGGCAACGGCATCGCCGTGGCATTCGTCGCCACCATCTATGGTGTGGCCAGTGCCAACCTGGTGCTGCTGCCGGTTGCCGCCAAACTGAAGTCAATCGCGTTGCGGCAATCGCGTTATCGCGAAATGTTGTTGGAAGGTATTTTGTCGATCGCTGAAGGTGAAAACCCACGCTCCATCGAGTTGAAGCTCCAGGGCTTCATGGATTAAGGGACTGACCTCATGGCACGTCGTCGCCAGCATGAAGAGCACGTAAACCATGAACGTTGGCTGGTTTCCTACGCCGACTTCATCACCTTGCTCTTTGCCTTTTTCGTGGTGATGTACTCCATCTCGTCGATCAACGAAGGCAAGTACAAGATCATCTCCGAAGCGCTGATCGGGGTCTTCACCGACTCCGACCGCGCACTCAAGCCGATCCCGATCGGCGAAGAACGACCGAAGACCGTTACCCCGGCCAAGCCGCTGGTCAAGGACGCCGAGCAGGTTGACGCCGGCATCGCCGGGGCCAGCGATCCGCTGAAAAGCATCGCCGATGACATCAGTGCCGCGTTCGGCGACCTGATCTCGTCGAACCAGATGACCGTGCGCGGCAACGAGCTGTGGGTCGAGATCGAACTCAACTCCAGCCTGTTGTTCGGCAGCGGTGATGCGATGCCGAGCGACATCGCGTTCAACATCATCGACAAGGTCGCAGCGATCCTCAAACCGTTCGACAACCCGATCCACGTCGAAGGCTTCACCGACGATCAACCGATCCGCACTGCGCAGTACCCGACCAATTGGGAACTGTCCTCGGCGCGTTCGGCGAGCATCGTGCGCATGCTGGCGATGCAGGGTGTGAACCCTGGCCGCCTGGCGTCGGTGGGCTACGGCGAATTCCAGCCGGTGGCCAACAACGCCACCGCCGAAGGCCGGGCGAAGAACCGTCGTGTGGTGCTGGTGGTGTCGCGCAATCTCGATGTGCGCCGCAGCCTGACCGGCACCGGAACCGCCCATGCGCAACCGGATGCCGCGTTGAAGCGTGCTGGCACACAAACTGCACCGACCCCGGTCAAGACGCCGGGACGCGAGAGTGCCGTCAATTCTCCGTCGCCCGCATTAATACGCTGAACCATGTCTCGGCCGAGTATTCCGGCCGGGAGGAACGATCCGAATGAGAGTCTGGGCAGTCGCCAATCAAAAGGGTGGTGTTGGTAAAACCACTTCTTCCATCGCTTTAGCCGGGTTGCTGGCAGAGGCGGGCAAGCGCGTGGTCGTGGTCGATCTCGACCCGCACGGCTCGATGACCAGCTATTTCGGTTACGACCCCGACAGCCTGGAACACAGCAACTACGACCTGTTTCTGCACAAGGGCGGCGTGCCGCAAGGTCTGCCGGGCCAACTGCTGCTGTCGACCAGCGATGAGCGCATTTCCCTGTTGCCGTCGAGCACCGCGCTGGCCACCCTCGAGCGCCAATCGCCGGGGCAGAGTGGCCTGGGTCTGGTGATCGCCAAGAGTCTGGCGCAGCTGTGGCAGGACTTCGATTACGCAATCATCGACAGCCCGCCGCTGCTCGGCGTGCTGATGGTCAACGCCCTGGCCGCCAGTCAGCAACTGGTGATCCCGGTGCAGACCGAGCACCTGGCCGTCAAAGGCCTGGAGCGCATGGTCAACACCCTGGCGATGATCAACCGCTCACGCAAACAGGCGCTGCCGTTCAGTATCGTGCCGACCCTGTTCGACCGCCGTACCCAGGCGTCGATGGGCACCTTGCGCGTGCTGCGCGACAAATTCCCCGACGAGATCTGGCAGGGTTACATCCCGGTCGATACCCGTCTGCGCGACGCCAGTCGTGCCGGTGTCACGCCTTCGCAGTTTGACGGCAAGAGCCGTGGTGTGCTGGCTTACCGCGCGCTGCTCAAGCATCTGCTGGCGCAGCAACTCGTTCCGCAGGTGGCTTGAGCATGAATCGGCCGATCAAGCTGACGTCCAAGCCGCAACTGGCGCTGCAGTCCTATCTGGACGGCTTGCTGCAGGAAGTGACGGACGAGGTCGAGCAACCAGTCGTGGCGCCGGTCGAGGTGGTCGAGACCGCTGCGGCGCTGGATGAATTCCAGGCCGCCGTGCTTGAAGAGCAGGCCCGGGATGCGCAAAAAGCCGCCCGGCCGATCGTCCCGGTTGCAGCGCCTGCCGCTGTGGTAGCGAAGGCACCTGCGACGTTGATCAAAGAGCCTGAGCCGGTACGCGTGGTCTCGACGCTGGCCCCGTTGCTGCAAACCCAACTTCTGCAAACGCCGCCGGTTCCGGCGGCGCCAGAGCCTGATGCGCCTGCGCCAGCATCGGTCGAACCGACTCTGGTTGCGCCGTTGGTGGAAGTACATTTGCCACCCAGCAACACGCCGCCACCGGTAGAAACCGACGGTCGTCCGGCCTGGGCTTCGGAAGCGTTCGAATGCCTGCTGTTCGACGTCGCCGGGTTGACCCTGGCCGTGCCGCTGGTGTGCCTGGGCTCGATCTATTCGCTGGCCGGCCATGAGCTGACGCCGCTGTTCGGTCAGCCGGAATGGTTCCTCGGCATCCTGCCAAGCCAGGCCGGGAATCTGAAGGTGCTGGACACCGCACGCTGGGTCATGCCGGACCGTTATCGCGACGATTTCCGTCAGGGTCTGCAATACGTGATTTCGGTTCAGGGTTACGAGTGGGGCCTGGCAGTGCATCAGGTCAGTCGCTCGTTGCGCCTGGACCCGAATGAAATCAAATGGAGAAGTCACCGGGGTCAGCGGCCATGGCTCGCCGGCACGGTGATTGAGCACATGTGCGCCTTGCTCGATGTTTCCGCACTGGCCGAGTTGATCGCCAGCGGTGGGGCAAAGCACATGTCCGGCAGTAAGCCGAACCACAAACCGACATAACGACAGTACCGGCATTCAAATGCCGGCGAACGAAACACACACCGCCAGGCGCGGTTTTTCGAGGGGCTAGGGTATGAACGACAAGGCTACGGCGGCAAAGGGTTCCGAAGATCCGATCCTGCAATGGGTGACCTTCAAGCTGGACAACGAAACCTACGGCATCAACGTGATGCGCGTTCAGGAAGTCCTGCGCTACACCGAGATCGCCCCGGTTCCGGGTGCGCCAAGCTACGTGCTGGGCATCATCAACCTGCGCGGCAACGTGGTGACCGTGATCGATACCCGTCAGCGCTTTGGCCTGATGAGCGGTGAGATCAGCGACAACACCCGTATCGTTATCATCGAAGCCGACAAGCAGGTCGTGGGCATCATGGTCGACAGCGTGGCTGAAGTGGTTTACCTGCGTCAGTCGGAAATCGAGACCGCACCGAACGTCGGTAACGAAGAGTCGGCCAAGTTCATCCAGGGCGTTTGCAACAAGAACAACGAGTTGCTGATCCTGGTCGAGCTGGACAAGATGATGAGCGAAGAAGAGTGGTCGGAACTGGAGAACATCTGATTGATTCTCGAGGTAGCGGTCATTGTCCTGTTCCTGTTCTGGGCAGGCACGCTGGCGATGTTTCTGGCGTACATCAAGGCGCAGCGGGTGATCGCTGCGCAACAGGCCCAGGGCGATGCGCTGCGTGATCAGCGCATCAGGGACCTGGCCAAACGTGTCGACGATTACCAGAACGGCAACGTGCGCATGGGCGAAGCCCTGCACGAGCTGCGCGCGGTAGTCAGTCCGATTCCGGACAAGCTTTCCCAGCTCGAACAGCGCGATCCTTCCAGCCTGTCATTCGCCCAGGCGGCGAAACTGGTGGGAATGGGCGCGAGTGTCGATGAGCTGACCCAGTCCTGCGGGTTGACCCAGGCTGAGGCGGAGTTGATGCGCAAGCTGCACAAGAACTGATATTTGCGATCTGGATCGTTCCCACGCTCTGCGTGGGAATGCATCTTGGAACGCTCCGCGTTCCGCGTGTGAAGGGTGACGCAGAGCGTCACGGGCGGGTGTTCCCACGCAGAGCGTGGGAACAATCAGCGAAAAAAATCGCAGTCATCGATGGCTGCGATTTTTTTGCCTTCAGTAATCGTCACCGCGCTCGGTGATGTCCTTCTCGACCATCGGTGCATTCGGGTCCTGTCCCGCCGGGAACTTGCCCTTGAGATTCCAGGCAAACGCGATGATCTCGGCGATCGTGCGGTACAGCTCTTCGGGGATGCTGTCGCCCAGTTCCATTCGCGCCAGCAATTTCACCAGCTCGGCGTTTTCGTAGATCGGTACTTCACAGTCGCGGGCGATCCGCAGGATTTCTTCGGCCAGTTCTTCGTCGCCCTTGGCGGTGAGGGTCGGGGCGTGGCTGCCGTCGTATTTGAGGGCGATGGCCTGGCGTGGAGCGGTGGTGTCATTCATGCGGTTTCGTCGACCCAGCGGTGTTCGAGGCGGGTTTGGATGCCTTGCGGCGGGGTGCCGAGGTGGCAGTCGAGGTCGCCGACGTTCAGCCCGGAATCCAGCAGACGCTGGCGCAGTGCGCTCAGGTTGTTTTCGATCAGGCTCGCGGTGTACGGCCGCTCGGCCCACAACTGGCTGGACAGGCTGCCGCTGATCAATTGCGCCTGAATCTGCATCGGCCCCAGCGGTTCCATGTCGAACGCCAGATCGACGCGCCACAGTTGCTGCTTCGGTTCGCGCTCATCGCGGCGCTGCTCGTTGGCTTCCTGTTTCTCCGGTGCTTCTTCGCGCTGGAACTTGACCTGCAACGGCACGATGTCCTGCAGGTTGCGCATCGGGATTTCCAGTTGCCAGGTGCTGAGCAGACGGCCGTCGTCGGTCACGCCGGTCTGTTCCAGACTCGACAGCTGATGACTTTGCAGGCGCGAAACGGCAGCTGCGGCCAGGCGCAGCAAATGTTCCAGATCGCCTTCACCTTCCAGACTTTGCAGCAGCCGGTCGGGCAGCGGGAAACTGCTCGGCACCGGTTTCGCGCTGACCTGACCGAGCATGCCGAGGGCGTTGCGCACGAAACTCGGTAGCGCCTGGGCCAGCGTGTTGGCGGCGATGATCGCATTCAGATTGGTATTGCCGGGCAGGCCGGGGGTGAGCTGGGCGATCAGCTTGAGCAGATCGGCTTTCATGTCCGGGGCCTGCGTCGGGGTCTGCCCGGTCAGCAGTTTGGTTTCGAGGAACACGCCGCTGTTGGCCAGCGCCTGGGCCAGACCTTTCGGCGTGCTCAGTTGCTGCACGTCCGGCAGATTGGCGAGCAGTTTGTCTACGGCGGCGCGCAAGTCCTGGGAGGTCTGATCGGTGGCGGGGGGAAGGCTCTGGAGCATTTTCAGCAAGCCGTCGAGCGAACCCTGACGGCTTTGCTGACTGACCAGTTGCTGGCTGACCGCCAGTTGTTCCTGGCGATTGCTCAGCGGCAGAAACTTCAGGGTCTGCGAGTCCTGCACCAGCGCCGACAGCAAGGTGCCGATGCGCAGCGGTTGCGGGCTGTCGATGCTCAGGGTGGTGCCGCTCAACGCGGTGTTGAGCAGGCTGACCATCGAGCGGTACACCGTCGGTTGCCCCGGCACCTGCGGCAAGACCTGAGCCGTCAGCACCTTGCCTTGCAGCAGCGTGCCGACCGGCAGTTGCGCGGTGTCGATGCGGGTGAGGGTAGCGACGCTGCTGGCGATGGCCTGTTGCACGGTGATCGCCAGATTGCCCGCCGACGGCTGGGTGATCGCGAGACTGGTGCCCTGAGGCAGCGGCAGATTGCTGGTCGCCTGCACGGTGGTCTGACGGCCGCTGTCCAGTGTCACCTTGAGCAGCAATTGAAAGGTCTGATCCGCCTGCTTGAGCGACAACACCTCGGCTTTTGCGCTCTGGCCGGCGGCAATCAGCCCGTCGACCGGCGTCAGCAACTTCAGCAGCTCACCCACCTGCGGGCGAACGGTCGCCGGGGTGGTGGGCGGGAGCGGGAGGATGTTCATTTCGCCTGTCATACGCGGACACAACCTGAGGAAAATGCACTCGGGAGAGCGGGGGACGCCATGTATAATGCCGCCCGTCCTTCCATTCGTTCAAAAAACATAGCAATTGTTTGACGCAGCTCTCTGGATTGAGCCGTCATTGCATTTATGCTGCAACTCTTTAACGGCCGCGCCAGAGCCGACTTGAACCGTATAAGGCCCGTGAACCCTTGACCAGTCCTGTCCTGCAAACCGTCGCCCTCGCGTGTGAACGTGATCTCAGACTGCTCTTCGACAATCTCGAATTGAGACTGGCCAGTGGCGATATGGTGCAGATCAGCGGCCCCAACGGCAGCGGCAAGACCAGTTTGCTGCGTTTGCTGGCCGGTCTGATGCAGCCGACCGATGGCCAGGTATTGCTCAACGGCAAGCCACTGGGCGAGCAACGCAGTGAACTGGCGCGCAACCTGCTGTGGATCGGCCATGCTGCCGGGATCAAGGACTTGCTCACGCCGGAAGAAAATCTCGCCTGGCTCTGCGCCCTGCATCAACCCGCCGAACGCGACGCGATCTGGCAGGCCCTGGCGGCGGTTGGATTGCGCGGTTTCGAGGATGTTCCCTGCCACAGTCTGTCCGCTGGTCAGCAGCGCCGCGTGGCGCTGGCGCGGTTGTATCTCGATAGCCCGCCGTTGTGGATTCTCGATGAACCGTTCACTGCGCTGGACAAACAGGGCGTGGCACAGCTTGAAGAACACCTGGCCGGGCACTGCGAACGGGGAGGGCTGGTGGTGCTCACCACCCACCACACGCTGAGCCGGATGCCGGCCGGTTATCGCGACATCGACCTGGGGAATTGGGCGGTATGAGTGTGTTCGGCCTGCTGGTTGCCCGTGAATCCCGACTGCTGTTCCGCCGCCCGGCGGAGCTGGCCAATCCGCTGATTTTCTTCGCCATCGTCATCGCGCTGTTCCCGCTGGCCGTCGGACCGGAAACTCAAGTATTGCAAAACTTGTCCCCGGGGTTAGTCTGGGTGGCGGCACTGTTGTCGGTCCTGCTCTCGCTGGACGGGCTTTTCCGCAGTGATTTCGAAGATGGCTCCCTTGAACAGTGGGTCCTTTCGCCGCACCCCCTGCCACTTCTGGTATT
Organism: Pseudomonas sp. 22085; assembly: GCF_052045815.1. Taxonomy (NCBI): domain Bacteria; kingdom Pseudomonadati; phylum Pseudomonadota; class Gammaproteobacteria; order Pseudomonadales; family Pseudomonadaceae; genus Pseudomonas; species Pseudomonas sp. 22085. Next base: position 106,092 of record NZ_JBQEQA010000011.1, on the reverse strand, counting down.
GGCCAAGGTGCTGGCACACTGGCTTTTTTCCGGGCTGGCACTGGTTTTGCTCTCGCCGTTACTGGCGTTGATGCTCGGGTTGCCGGCTGCGTGTCTGCCGGTATTGCTGCTTTCGTTGCTGCTGGGAACACCGGTGCTGAGCTTGCTCGGAGCGGTGGGCGCGGCGCTGACGGTCGGTCTGAAACGCGGTGGCCTGTTGCTGGCGCTGCTGATTCTGCCGTTGTACATCCCGGTGTTGATCCTCGGCAGTGGCGCCTTGCAGGCGGCGTTGCAGGGCATGCCGGCGCTTGGTTATCTGTTGTGGCTTGGTAGCCTGACCGCCCTGGCAATAACCCTGACACCTTTTGCAATAGCGGCTGGCCTGAAGATCAGCGTCGGCGAATAATGAGGTCTGGTTAAAATTTAACCAGCAAAGACCCTGAGACTGCTCACACCGATGAGCGGCACCCGTGATGGAAACAGTATGAACTGGACCTGGTTTCACAAGCTCGGCTCGCCCAAGTGGTTCTACGGCATCAGCAGCAAGTTCCTGCCGTGGTTGAGCATCGCAGCGTTGTTGCTGATCTGCGTTGGCGTCATCTGGGGCCTGGCCTTCGCGCCGCCGGACTATCAGCAAGGCAACAGCTTTCGCATCATCTATATCCACGTACCCGCCGCGATGCTCGCTCAGTCGATCTACGTGATGCTGGCGGTGTGCGGGGTGGTCGGGCTGGTGTGGAAGATGAAACTGGCCGACGTCGCCCTGCAATGCGCCGCACCGATCGGCGCGTGGATGACCGCCGTGGCGCTGGTCACCGGGGCGATCTGGGGCAAGCCGACCTGGGGTTCGTGGTGGGTCTGGGACGCGCGGCTGACCTCGATGCTGATTCTGCTGTTCCTGTACTTCGGCGTGATCGCCCTGGGCAACGCCATCAGCAATCGCGACAGCGCCGCCAAGGCCTGCGCGGTGCTGGCCATCGTCGGTGTGATCAACATTCCGATCATCAAATACTCGGTGGAGTGGTGGAACACCCTGCATCAGGGCGCGACCTTCACCCTCACCGAAAAACCGGCGATGCCCGTCGAGATGTGGCTGCCGCTGCTGCTGACGGTGCTGGGTTTCTACTGTTTCTTCGGCGCCGTGCTGTTGCTGCGCATGCGCCTTGAAGTGCTCAAGCGCGAAGCCCGCGCCAGTTGGGTGAAAGAAGAAGTGCAGAACTGTCTGGAGGCCGCTCGATGAGTTTCGCGTCATTCGGCGACTTCCTCGCCATGGGCCATCACGGCCTGTATGTCTGGTCGGCCTACGGCATCTGTCTGGCGGTACTGATCCTCAACGTGGCGGCGCCGATCGCGGCCCGCAAGCGTTATCTGCAACAAGAGGCGCGTCGTCTGCGCCGGGAGAACGGCAAGTGAATCCGCTGCGTAAAAAGCGTCTGATCATCATCCTGGCAATTCTGGTCGGGGTCGGCGCTGCCGTCGGCCTGGCCCTGAGCGCCCTGCAGCAGAACATCAACCTGTTTTACACCCCGACCCAGATCGCCAACGGCGAAGCGCCGCAGGACACCCGCATCCGCGCCGGCGGCATGGTCGAGAAGGGCTCGCTGCAACGCTCCACGGATTCGCTGGACGTGAAATTCGTGGTCACTGACTTCAACAAGTCCGTGACCATCACCTACCGTGGAATCCTGCCGGATCTGTTCCGTGAAGGGCAGGGCATCGTCGCACTGGGCAAGCTCAACGCCGATGGCGTGGTGGTTGCCGATGAAGTGCTGGCCAAGCACGACGAGAAATACATGCCGCCTGAAGTGACCAAAGCCCTGAAGGACAGCGGTCAATCCGCGCCAACCCCTGCGAAGGAGGGTTGATCGATGACATCCAGCATTTTCATTCCTGAGTTGGGCCATCTGGCCATGATCCTCGCGCTGTGTTTTGCGCTGGTGCAGGCCGTGGTGCCGTTGCTCGGTGCCTGGCGCGGCGATCGTCTGTGGATGGGCTTGGCTCAACCGGCCGCGTGGGGGCAGTTCGCATTCCTGCTGTTCGCCTTCGGTTGCCTGACCTACGCCTTCATGACCGACGATTTCTCCGTGGCCTACGTCGCGATGAACTCCAACAGCGCGCTGCCGTGGTACTACAAGTTCAGCGCGGTGTGGGGCGCCCACGAAGGGTCGCTGCTGCTGTGGGCGCTGATCCTCGGCGGCTGGACCTTCGCGGTGTCGGTGTTCTCGCGGCAGTTGCCGCAAGTCATGCTCGCTCGCGTGCTGGCGGTGATGGGCATGATCAGCACCGGTTTTCTGCTGTTCCTGATTCTGACCTCAAACCCGTTTTCGCGGATCCTGCCGCAGATCCCGGCCGACGGTCGTGACCTCAATCCGCTGCTGCAGGACATCGGCCTGATCGTTCATCCGCCGATGCTTTACATGGGTTACGTCGGTTTCTCGGTGGCGTTCGCGTTCGCCATCGCCGCACTGCTCGGCGGTCGTCTCGATGCCGCGTGGGCGCGTTGGTCGCGTCCGTGGACCATTGTTGCCTGGGCTTTCCTCGGCATCGGCATCACCCTCGGTTCGTGGTGGGCCTACTACGAACTCGGCTGGGGTGGCTGGTGGTTCTGGGACCCGGTGGAAAACGCATCGTTCATGCCATGGCTGGTGGGCACGGCGCTGATTCACTCGCTGGCGGTCACCGAGAAACGTGGCGTGTTCAAGAGCTGGACGGTGTTGCTGGCGATTGCCGCATTCTCCCTGAGCCTGCTCGGCACTTTCCTTGTGCGTTCCGGCGTGCTGACCTCGGTGCACGCGTTTGCCTCCGATCCCGAGCGCGGCGTGTTCATCCTGATCTTCTTGCTGTTCGTGGTCGGTGGTTCGCTGACCCTGTTTGCGCTCCGCGCGCCGGTGGTCAAGAGCCAGGTCGGCTTCAACCTGTGGTCGCGGGAAACCCTGCTGCTGGGTAACAACCTGGTGCTGGTCGTGGCGGCGTCGATGATCCTGCTCGGCACGCTGTACCCGCTGATTCTCGATGCGATCAGCGGCGCCAAGCTGTCGGTCGGCCCGCCGTACTTCAACGCGCTGTTCATTCCGTTGATGGCGCTGTTGATGCTGGTGATGGCGGTCGGCGTGATCGTGCGCTGGAAAGACACCCCGGTGAAATGGCTGGTCAGCATGCTGACTCCGGTGCTGCTCGGCAGCGTGGCGCTGGCGGTGGTGGCCGGTGTCGCTTACGGCGATTTCAACTGGGCGGTGATCGCGACGTTCCTGCTTGCGGCCTGGGTGTTGCTGGCCGGTGTGCGCGACATCTTCGACAAGACTCGTCACAAAGGCCTGATCAAAGGCCTGCCGATCCTGACCCGCAGCTACTGGGGCATGCAGATCGCCCACCTCGGGATCGCCGTCTGTGCGCTGGGCGTGGTGTTGTCGAGCCAGAACAGTGCCGAACGTGACCTGCGCCTGGCGCCGGGCGAGTCGATGGATTTGGCCGGTTATCAGTTCGTGTTTGAAGGCGCCAAGCACTTCGAAGGCCCGAACTTCACCTCCGACAAGGGCACCGTCCGAGTGATCCGCAACGGTCAGGAAATCAGCGTACTGCACCCGGAAAAACGCCTGTACACCGTGCAGAACTCGGTGATGACCGAGGCCGGGATCGACGCCGGTTTCACCCGTGACCTCTACGTCGCCTTGGGTGAACCGCTGGGTGACGGCGCCTGGGCGGTGCGGGTTCACGTCAAACCGTTCGTGCGCTGGATCTGGTTCGGCGGCCTGCTGACCGGTTTCGGTGGTCTGCTGGCGGCGCTGGATCGGCGTTATCGAGTGAAGGTCAAAGCCAAGATGCGTGAAGCGCTGGGCATGGAAGGAGCCGCTGCATGAGACGTTGGTTGATGCTGGTGCCATTGGCGATTTTCCTGCTGGTGGCCGTATTCCTTTATCGCGGTCTGTACCTGGATCCGGCGGAGCTGCCGTCGGCGATGATCGGCAAACCGTTTCCGGAGTTTTCCCTGCCGGCGGTGCAGGGCGACAAGACTCTGACCAAGGCTGACATCCTCGGCAAGCCGGCACTGGTCAACGTCTGGGGCACCTGGTGCATTTCCTGCCGGGTCGAGCACCCGGTGCTGAACAAACTCGCCGAGCGCGGCGTGGTGATCTACGGGATCAACTACAAGGACACCAACGCCGATGCGTTGAAGTGGCTGGCCGAGTTCCACAACCCTTATCAACTGGACATCCGTGACGATGAGGGCTCGCTGGGCTTGAACCTGGGTGTCTACGGCGCACCGGAAACCTTCTTCATCGACGCCAAGGGCATCATCCGCGACAAGTACGTCGGCGTGATCGACGAGCAGGTCTGGCGGGAAAAACTGGCGGCCAAGTATCAGGCACTGGTTGACGAGGCCAAGCCATGAAGCGCTTCTTAGCTGCTGTGGTGCTGGGCTTGAGCCTGGCCGGTGTGGCCCACGCTGCCATCGACACCTACGAGTTCGCCAAAGAAGGCGATCGCGAGCGTTTCCGCGAACTGACCAAGGAACTGCGCTGCCCCAAGTGCCAGAACCAGGACATCGCCGATTCCAACGCGCCGATTGCCGCCGACCTGCGCAAAGAGATTTTCCGCATGCTCGGCGAGGGCAAGGACAATCAGCAGATCATCGACTTCATGGTCGATCGCTACGGTGATTTCGTCCGCTACAAACCGGCGCTCAATGCCAAGACCGCTTTGCTCTGGTTCGGCCCGGCCGGTCTGCTGCTGGGTGGGTTCGTGGTGATTGCCGTGATCGTCCGCCGCCGTCGCGGGCAACGCGCCGAGACGCCGCAATCGCTGTCCCCTGAAGAGCGTCAGCGCCTCGACCAACTGTTGGATAAAAACCAAGAATGATTGATTTCTGGCTTGCCGCAGGGCTGTTGCTTCTGGTCGCCCTGAGTTTTCTGCTGATCCCCGTCCTGCGCGAACGTCGCGCCCAGCGTGAAGAGGATCGAACCGCTCTCAACGTCGCCCTGTATCAGGAACGCGTCGCCGAACTGCAATCGCAGCAGGCCGAAGGCGTCCTCGACGCCGCACAAATGGACAGCGGCCGCGCCGAAGCCGCCCGTGAATTGCTGGCCGACACCGAAGGCGTGGCGCCGGCGCGGGTTTCGCGTTTGGGCAAGCCTTTGCCATTGCTGGCAGCGGTGCTGGTGCCGGTGTTGGGCCTCGGTCTGTACCTGCACTTTGGCGCGAGCGACAAGGTCGAACTGACCCGCGAGTTCGCCCAGGCGCCACAGTCGATGGAAGAGATGACCCAACGTCTGGAGCGCGCAGTCGCAGCACAACCGGATTCGGCTGAAGGCGTGTACTTCCTCGGTCGCACCTACATGGCTCAGGATCGCCCGGCGGACGCGGCGAAGATGTTCGAACGCGCGGTCAATCTCGCCGGTCGTCAGCCGGAACTGCTCGGCCAGTGGGCGCAGGCCCAATATTTCGCCGACAACAAGAAATGGTCGGACAAGGTTCAGGCCTTGACCGATGAAGCGCTGAAAGCCGATCCGAAAGAAGTCACCAGTCTCGGCCTGCTGGGCATCGCCGCGTTCGAAGGCGAGCGCTATCAGGAAGCCATCGACTACTGGAACCGTCTGCTGGCGCAACTGCCGCCGCAGGACAAATCCCGTGAGGCCCTGCAGGGCGGCATCACCCGCGCCACCGAGAAACTGCAGGCCAGCGGCGGTAAGGTCGCCCAGGCGCCGGCGGCGAAAGCGGCGGCGTTGTTGAAAGTGCGTGTGGATCTGGCCAGCGAGCTCAAAGCCAAGGTGCAACCGGGCGACAGCGTGTTCATTTTTGCCCGCGCCACCTCGGGCCCACCGGCGCCGCTGGCGGCCAAGCGTCTGACCGTCGCCGACCTGCCGGTGACCGTCGAACTGGGCGATGCCGACGCAATGATGCCGCAATTGAAACTGTCGAACTTCCCCGAAGTCCAACTGGTTGCGCGCATCTCCCGTGCCGGTCAGCCGACCGCCGGTGAGTGGGTCGGTCGCAGCGGGCCTCTGCCCAGCAGCACCACCGCGCCGCAGACACTGACCATCGACAGCCCGGACAAATAGCCGGACACAACAGGAAAGCACCGCCATGAACGCCATCGCCCGAATCACAGTCCTCACACTGGCCCTGGGCTTGAGCGCATGTGCGGTGCAACGACCGGAGCCGACCACACGGCTGCCGCCGATCCCGCCGTCACAACCCGGCCCGACCCCGTCAACCACCCCGACGCCGAGCAAACCGGGCATCCCGGCCAAACCCGCCAAACCCGTCCCGCGCACCTCCGCCAGCTTCGCACCGCCCCCGGGCGGCAACAGCCACTGGGACCAGAAACTGGGCGTGTACGTACTCGACGACCAGACCAACACCTTCTACCGCCAGCGCACCTACTACCGCTGGAACAACGGCTGGAGCCGCTCGATCAGCCCCAACGGCCCGTGGGAAGAAACCAACATCCACGGCGTACCGGCGGGACTGGGCAAGCAGTTCGGGGAGTAATGAAAAACGGCGATCTCAGGATCGCCGTTTTGCTGTCTGGGGTGATGAGTTTTTAAAGGATCGCGTGATAACTGCTGAGTGCCTGGACCGATTTAATCAGGCCTTGTCGTTGCAGTAGATCAAGAAAGGGTTCGACGTCCATGGCAGGCATTTTCAGCTGCCGACGCTGTTTTTGGGCCGCTGCAACCACTGCTGCCGCATCAAGCCCCAAGAGGTTGTCGACGAACTCGTCCGGATGCTGCGCTTCGATGCCGAAAGGCTCCAGCGCTTTGCAGGGAAAGTCTTTCTGGTTGAACGTCACTATCACGCTTGCGCCGCAACGGATGGCCGCTGCCAGAACATGACGATCATCGCAGTCGGGCAAGCTGAGTCCGGCAATCAGGTCTTCATAGTCATGGACACAGGCGTCGGGTATCGCTTGATCCATCAGGCCGGACGTACGATCCAGCTGTTCCATCGTCAGGTCAGGGCGGTTCTTCAGCAGATTGCGTTTCCATTCGCAGTGAATCTCCTGGGTCCATCGCGCCCGAAATCGCCCCGAGAGGGCAAGCCACATGAGGAAATCTCTCAAGGGGGCGGGGTACAAGACGCATGCATCGTACAAAGCAGTAAAAGAGGAATGCCTCACTCGTATCCTGTCCTTAACGCCTGAGCTTGCTCTGCGAGAAGCGCCATTGCCTGCTCGCTGGCGGTGGTGCGCCGGTTCTTATAGTCCATCAGATCGGCAAAGCGCACACGTCGGTGCTTGCCTGTTTTGTGGTAGGACAACTCGCCGCTTTCCAGCAGTTTTATGAGGTGTGGACGTGAGACGTTGAGCAGGTCCGCGGCTTCCTGGGTCGTCAATTCGGCATGCACCGGTACGACCTGTACCGCGTTGCCGGCTGCCAGCTCCGCCAGAATGTCGATCAGCAGACGCAGGGCCGAGGTGGGCAGTTCAACGCGATGAGCTTCATTCTGCTCGTCGAAAATTTGGATGTGCTGAGTCTCGAAATGGGTCGCAAGGTAAGCGGCCAGGGCACGCTGCCCTTCAATGGCGGCTTTGACTTCGCGTTCTACGGGGAGGCTGATGGAGGGATGAATAACGGTCGACATGGCGAGTCCGGCTTTGGAAATGAGGAATGCCGGAACGTTATTCGAAATAAGCGAAAATCGCAATAAACGAAACAGGTGTGGGTTTTATGGTTTTTTCGCCAATAACCCCTGCACATATTCAACGAACGCCCGCGCCTTGACACTGGCCAGCCTACCCGTCGGAAAAACACCGCCGACAGGTAGTCAAAACATCCTGCAATACAACCAACGTTGTGTCACAACCTTCCGCAGACTACTAAAGGTATCTCTAGAGTTACTTTAATGGGCGAGGCAATTCCACAATGCAATACCCAATCTGCATCGAATGGGGTGACGAGAACACCGCCATCGGTATTCAGATCCCCGATATTCCCGGCGCGGTAACGGCCGGGGATACGTTTGAGGATGCCTACAACGCAGCCGTCGAGATTGCCCACATCATGCTGCAGGAAATCGCGGCGGATGGTGATTCGATTCCGATGCCGACCTCGGCGGCGACCCATCGCAACAATCCGGAATTTGCCGACATGGGCTGGGGCATGCTGGAGCTGGACATCTCGCCGTACATGGGCAAGACCGAAAAGGTCAATGTGACGTTGCCGGGCTATGTCATCCAGCGCATTGACCGCTATGTGCGTGAACACAATGTCAAAAGCCGCTCCTCTTTTCTGGCGGATGCCGCCATGGAAAAACTGGTCCGGCATTGAACCTCGAGCCCAGTCGGATCAGCGATCCAACAGGGCTTTTCAGGTTCTAGGCCGTTGCCAGAACGGTCTTCTGCGAAGCACTCAAAAACCGCACCAGCGCCAGCAGCGGGAACGCGCTGCCGACAATCACGATCCACAACCAGCCGCCATGCTCGTACACCGCACTGGCCACCGACGAGCCGAAGGCGCCGCCGACGAAGATGCTGGTCATGTACAGCGCATTGAGGCGGCCGCGGCTTTTGGCGTCGAGGGAGTAGACCGCGCGCTGGCCGAGCACCATGTTCATCTGCACGCAGAAATCGAGCACCACGCCGGTCACGGCCAGGCCGATCACGCTGTAGGCCGGGTGGATGAAGGCGGGCAGGAAACTCAGACTGGCGAACAGCATGGCCAGCAACGAAGCGATGCGGGTGTGGCCGGCGTCGGCCAGGCGTCCGCTGATCGGCGCGGCGATGGCACCGATGGCGCCGACCAGGGCGAAGATCGCGATTTCACTCTGGGACAGGCCATGGTTGCGCGCCAGTTCCAGCGGCACGGCGGTCCAGAACAGGCTGAAGGTGGCGAACATGCAGGCCTGGTAGAACGCTCGCTGACGCAGCACCGGTTGTTTGCGCAGCAGCGTCCACAACGATCCGAGTAACTGGCCGTAGGAGGCGCTGTGATCCGGCTGGCGTTTGGGCACAGTCAGCGCCAAAACCACGCTGATCGCTGCCATCAAGCCTGCCGCGATCATGAACATCGCCCGCCAGCCGAGGTGGTCGGCGACCACGCTCGACACTGGACGCGCCAGCAGAATCCCCAGCAGCAGACCGCCCATGATCCCGCCGACCACCCGGCCACGGGATTCTTCCGGCGCCAGATGCGCCGCCAATGGAATCAGCACCTGCACCGACACCGAGCTGAAGCCCACCAGCAACGAAATCAGCAGGAACACATTCGGTTGATCGGTAAACGCCGCACCCAGCAGGCTGGCAATTGCCACCACGGTGGTGATGATCATCAACCGGCGGTTTTCCAGCAGGTCCGCCAGCGGCACCAGAAAGAACAGGCCCAGCGCATAGCCGATCTGGGTCAGCGACACGATGAAACTGGCCATGGTGTCGCTCAGGCCGATGTCCGGCGCGATCAGGCCGATGATCGGCTGGGCGTAGTAGATGTTGGCAACGATGGCGCCGCAGCAGAAAGCGAACAGCAGCACCATGCCTCGGGTCATTGCGTGAGTTGTGGCGGTCATAGGGTTTCTCGATCCAGCGAAAAGGAATGCGGTGAGGCTATGGGACGGGCCGAGCCGGCAGTAGAGGCTTCTGATCGATATCAGTTATTCCGTTGCGGAATGGGTGGCGCCGAACAACCCATTGTTCATCGGCGAACCTTGCGTCCGACCGTCGAGCGTCGATGATACATTCACTTACATCTTGTTCGATAGCGTGCTTATGTTGTGACCGGGTTTCAGCATTCATCAACGGAGGATTGCGATGTTTCGTCAGTTGCTTCGCCACACCACAACGATTGCCCTGATCAGTCTGCTCGGCGCCACGGCCGTGCAGGCCGCCGAAGCGCCCGGCATGCGCATGGGCGTGCGCGGCGAAATCACCGGGGTCAGTCCCGACTCGCTCAAGATTCACGTCAACACGGGTGAAAACGTGGTGGTCCAGTTGACCCCGGACACCAAGGTCCGCGCGGTTACCCTGGCCAATATCGAAGACATCAAGCCCGGCAGCTACATCGGTTCGGCCGCCATTCCCCAAGAGGATGGCACGCTCAAGGCGCTGGAGGTTCATGTCTTCCCGCCGGAGCTGGCCGGCAGCGGCGACGGTCATCGGCCGTTCGACCTGGCCAAGGGCAGCAGCATGACCAACGGCAGCGTCGGCGATCTGGTGGTCAGCAACGGCCGGGTGCTGACCGTCAACTACAAGGGCGGTCAGCAGAAGATCCTGGTGCCGGAGGATGTGCCGATCGTCAACCTGACGCCGGGCGATCGCAGCCTGCTCAAGGTCGGGGTGAAGATCGTCACTTTCGTGACCCAGAGCGCGGACGGCACGCTGACCGCGCAATCGATCTCGGCGGGAAAGGATGGCGTGAAGCCACCCATGTAGCCGGCCACAAAAAAGGCGACCTCTTCAGGTCGCCTTCTTCATGTCAGCTCACGCCTTACTGGCCGTTGTAGATCTGGTCGAAGATCCCGCCATCGTTGAAGTGGGTCTTCTGCACGGTGCGCCAGTCGCCGAAGGTCTTCTCGACCGACAGGAAGTCGACTTTCGGGAAACGGTCGGTGTACTTGGCCAGCACCGCCGGGTCACGTGGACGCAGGTAGTTGGCGGCCGCGATTTCCTGGCCTTCCGGCGACCACAGGAACTTCAGGTATTCCTCGGCAGCGGCGCGGGAGCCTTTCTTCTCGACCACTTTGTCGACCACCGACACCGGCGGCTCGGCTTCGGCGGAGACGCTCGGGTAGATGACTTCGAACTGGTCGCGGCCGAACTCGCGGGCGATCATTTCGGCTTCGTTTTCGAAGGTCACCAGCACGTCGCCGATCTGGTTGGTCATGAACGTGGTGGTCGCGGCGCGGCCACCGGTGTCCAGCACCGGCGCCTGCTTGAACAGCTTGCCGACGAAGTCTTTGGCCTTGTTCTCGTCACCGCCGTTTTTCAGCACGTAGCCCCAGGCCGACAGGTAGGTGTAGCGGCCGTTGCCCGAGGTTTTCGGGTTCGGCACGATCACTTGCACGCCATCCTTGAGCAGGTCCGGCCAGTCTTTCAGGGCTTTCGGGTTGCCCTTGCGCACGATAAACACCGTGGCCGAGGTGAACGGCGCACTGTTGTTCGGCAGGCGGGTGACCCAGTCTTTCGGCACCAGTTGGCCGTTGTCGGCCAGGGCGTTGATGTCGGTGGCCATGTTCATGGTGATGACGTCAGCCGGCAGGCCGTCGATGACCGAACGGGCTTGCTTGCTCGAACCGCCGAAAGACATCTGCACCGTGATGTTTTCGTTGTGTTCGGCCTGCCAGTGTTTCTGGAACGCAGTGTTGTAGTCCTTGTAGAAATCGCGCATCACGTCGTAGGACACGTTGAGCAGGGTCGGTGCGGCCTGAGCCACGCTGCCGAAGGCAAGACCTGCGGCGAGAAGTGAGGCGCCAAAGAGTTTTTTCACTGCGCATTCCTTGTTCTGTGGGGGTGTTTTTATAAAGATGAGGCCATTTGCCAGCGACTATAGCGGGGCACGCATAGTCGTTTAAAGATTAAAAAGAACTTTGCTTATTCCATTTTCTTGAATAACGGGTTGCCGCATCGCGAACAGAAGGCGGCGCTGCTTTCATGGCTCTTTTTCTGGCAAACCGGGCAGTCGTGTTGCAACTGTTCACCACGCATCGCATTGGCCAGTTCAGCGGTGAAGATCCCGGTGGGCACGGCGATGATCGAGTAACCAGTGATCATCACCAGCGACGAAATCACCTGGCCCAACGGAGTCTTTGGCACGATGTCGCCGAAGCCGACGGTGGTCAGGGTCACGATAGCCCAATAGATGCCCTTGGGAATGCTGGTGAAACCGTGTTCCGGGCCTTCGATCACGTACATCAACGTACCGAACACGGTTACGAGAGTGCAGACGCTCACCAGAAACACCACGATCTTCTGCTTGCTGCCACGCAGCGCCGACATCAGATAGTTGGCTTGTTTGAGATAGGGACTGAGTTTGAGGACGCGGAAAATTCGCAGCATCCGGATGATCCGGATAATCAACAGGTACTGCGCATCGCTGTAGTACAGCGCGAGGATGCCTGGCACGATCGCCAGCAGATCCACCAATCCGTAAAAACTGAAGGCATAGCGCAACGGTTTGGGCGAGCAGTACAGACGCAGAATGTACTCGCCGGCAAAGATGATGGTGAACCCCCACTCGATATACGCCAGCACATCGGCGTAATTGCGGTGAACGCTGTCGATGCTGTCGAGCATCACGATCACCAGGCTGGCCAGAATGATCAGCAGCAGAATGCCGTCGAAACGTCGCCCGGCGGGGGTGTCGCTCTGGAAAATCATGACGTAAAGCTGTTCACGCCAGTGCTGGTTACTGTCCATGGATCACGCCTGAATCAAAGATCAGCGCAGCCTAGGTTGATTCTCCCCGTGAGCGCAAGGCGCGCCGCTGATCTGCGGTTGCTGCGTCAGGCGAATGCCGGTGCGCAGCAGCCAGCAGGCAAGAATGAACGGTGCCGTGAGAGTCGCCAGACCCAGGGCACTGAACAGCGGCGTCAGCAGCAGCGCCAGGCCGATGCCGAACAGCGGCAGCCACGGTTGCTGGCGCTGGGCGCTGAAGGCGAGGGCGGCAAGTACCGCGTTGTAGCCACCCAGACCGAGCAACGCGACCTGATTGTCGTGGTGCAACAGGCTGGAACCCAGGCCAATCGCCGAAGCCAGCAGCGCCCAGGCAAAGGCCCGGCGATCGGCGATCAGCAAACCGGCGGCGATCAGTCCACCGGCCAGCGGATGGCCGAGGAACATCACCTGACCGAAGCCTTTCAGGGCGGCACCGAGCAGGTTCACGGTGTTCAGTTCAAGCACTGGTGCGGCGGACAAAGGCTCGGCGAAACACAGGAACACCCAGCTCAGCAGCACGAACGGCGCGGTGTAGGCGGGCAGGTATTCGGTGAGGCGTGCGCGTTTGAGCCACTGCTGCGTGATCATCGCGCTCAGTCCGCCGGCCGCCAGAATCAGCGGCGGCAGCATCGGCGACCAGGGGAAATACAGGCTCAGCAACAGGCCGACCAGCACGCCGTTGTAGCTGAACAGTCCGGCCTGACGATCCGCCTTGGCGTAGTTGCGCCGTTGCGCGGTGAGCAAACCGGCGACCGCACCGAGCAGCGCGCCAGCAAACAACACTGGCGCGGTGAATAAAATGGCCAGAAGGCACAGCAGGCCACACAGCGGATGGCGCTGGAGGAAGATTTGACTGAAGCCGTTGAGCAAAGCCTCGGCCCAGTCAGGGCAGTGGGTGTTGAAATGATTGGCAGGCATGGCAGGTCATTCGGTACTGATCGTTCCCACGTCGAGGCGTCGAACCGTCTGCGTGGGAATGCCTCAAAGGACGCTCTGCGTCTGCTCTTGGGACGCAGAGCGTCCCGGGCCGCATTCCCACGCGGAGCGTGGGAACGATCTTGGTCAGTGGTTAAATCAATGTTTCGATCCGCAGCGAATTAGTCGATCCCGGCTGGCCAAACGGCACCCCCGCGGTGATCAGCAACGTATCGCCACGCTCGGCCATTCCTTGCGCCTGAGCGATTTCCAGCGCGGTCGAGCACACTTCATCCACCTGACGCAGGCGATCATTGACCACCGAATGAATGCCCCATGCCACGCTCAACCGGCGGGCGGTCTGCAGGTTCGGCGTCAGGTTGAGGATCGGCGCCTTTGGCCGCTCCCGCGCCGCACGCAGACTCGATGCCCCGGACTCGCTGTAGTTGACCAGCACTGCCACCGGCAGCACGTTGCTGATCCGGCGAATCGCGCAGCTGATCGCATCGGACACGGTCGCTTCGGCTTTCGGCCGGCTGACGTCGAGTTGGGTCTGGTAGTCCGGACCGTTTTCCACCTGGCGGATGATCTTGCTCATCATCTGCACGGCTTCCAGCGGGTATTCGCCGGACGCGGTTTCCGCCGACAGCATCACCGCATCGGCACCTTCGGCCACGGCGTTGGCCACGTCGGTGACTTCGGCGCGGGTCGGCGCCGGGGAGAAGCGCATCGACTCGAGCATCTGCGTCGCCACCACCACCGGTTTGCCGAGCTGGCGGCAGGTGGTGATGATGTTTTTCTGGATCTGCGGCACGCTCTCGGCCGGCACTTCCACGCCCAGATCACCGCGAGCCACCATGATCGCGTCGCTCAGTTCGGCGATCTCGCGCAGTTGCTCGACCGCCGACGGCTTCTCGATTTTCGCCATCAGGAACGCCTTGTCGCCGATCAGTTCGCGGGCCTCGAGGATGTCTTGCGGGCGCTGCACGAACGACAGCGCGACCCAGTCCACACCCAGCTCCAGACCGAAGCTCAGGTCGCGACGATCCTTGGTGGTCAGCGGGCTCAGGTCGAGCACCGCTTGCGGCACGTTCACGCCTTTGCGGTCCGACAGTTCGCCGCCGTTGAGCACGGTGGTGTCGATCGCGTCGGAGTATTTGGTGACGACCCGCAGGCGCAGTTTGCCGTCATCGAGCAGCAGATCCATCCCGGCTTCCAGCGCCGCGATGATCTCCGGATGCGGCAGGTTCACCCGGCGTTCGTCGCCCGGTGTCGCATCCAGATCGAGGCGGAAGGCCTGACCGCGATGCAACTGAACCTTGCCGTCAGCGAACTTGCCGACCCGCAGTTTCGGCCCTTGCAGGTCCATCAGGATCCCGAGCGGATAGTTGAGCTGGCGCTCGACTTCGCGGATCCACTGATAACGCTTGGCGTGGTCGGCGTGATCGCCGTGGCTGAAGTTGAGGCGGAAGATATTGACCCCGGCCTCGACCAGCTCGCGGATGTCTTCGATGCCGTCGACGGCAGGCCCGAGGGTGGCGAGGATTTTGACCTTTTTATCAGGCGTCATGATTTAGAGCTCTCGAGGATCAGGATGGCGCGGAAGTCGTTGACGTTGGTGCGAGTCGGCTCGGTGACGATCAGCGCATCGAGCGCCGCGAAGTAGCCGTAACCGTTGTTGTTATCCAGCTCGTCGCTGGCGCTCAGGCCCAGGGCGGCGGCGCGGGCGTAGCTGTCCGGGGTCATGATCGCGCCGGCGTTGTCTTCCGAGCCGTCGATGCCGTCGGTGTCACCGGCCAGCGCATAAACGCCCGGCTGGCCCTTGAGGCTGTCGGTGAGGCTGAGGAGGAATTCGGCGTTGCGTCCGCCACGGCCATTGCCGCGCACGGTCACCGTGGTTTCGCCACCGGAGAGAATCACGCACGGCGCCGCCAGCGGCTGACCGTGATGGATGATCTGGCGCGCGATGCCGGCGTGGACTTTCGCCACTTCCCGGGATTCGCCTTCCAGGTCGCCAAGAATCAGCGTGCTAAAGCCGGCCTGACGGCATTTTACTGCCGCGGCATCCAGCGATTGCTGAGGGCGGGCGATCAACTGGAAGTGACTGCGGGCCAGGCTCGGATCACCGGGTTTGACGGTTTCCGATTCCGGGCTTTGCAGCCAGCTGCGCACGGACGCCGGAATCTCGATGCCGTAGCGCTTGATGATGGCCAGCGCTTCGGCGCTGGTGCTCGGGTCGGCCACGGTCGGGCCGGAGGCGATGACCGTGGCGAGATCGCCCGGCACATCGGAAATCGCGTAGGTATAAACAGTCGCTGGCCAGCAGGCTTTGCCCAGGCGTCCGCCCTTGATCGCCGAGAGGTGCTTGCGCACGCAGTTCATCTCGCCGATGGTCGCGCCGGATTTGAGCAGGGCTTTGTTGATCGACTGCTTGTCGGCCAGGGTGATGCCTTCGGCCGGCAGCGCCAGCAGGGCAGAGCCGCCGCCGGACAACAGGAAAATCACGCGGTCGTCTTCGGTCAGGTCGCTGACCAGTTCCAGCACGCGCTTGGCCACGGCCAGACCGGCAGCGTCCGGCACCGGGTGCGCGGCTTCGACCACTTCGATTTTTTCGCACGGGGCGCCGTGACCGTAGCGGGTCACCACAAGACCCGAGACTTCACCTTCCCAGCAGCGCTCGACCACTTGCGCCATGGCAGCGGCGGCCTTGCCGGCGCCGATGACGATCACGCGACCTGTGCGGTCGGCCGGCAAATGAGCTTCGAGGACCTGGTTCGGATGGGCCGCGTCGATGGCTGTGGCAAACAGCTCGCGCAGCAGTTGTTGCGGATCGACCGACATGGCGGGCTCCCGGAATTCTTGTTATTGGGATAGAGCGACAGCGATGCAGCGACGCGATCCTTGTGGGAGCTGGCTTGCCAGCGATTCAGGCGCTGCGGTCTTTCAGGCCGAGCGAGTCGATGCCATCGCGGGCAAGCCCGCTCCCACAGGGAGCGGGTCAGGGACGTAACTTACTTCTTGTCGCGAATCGAGAAGTTGGCCATGTGTTCCAGGCCCTTGATCAGCGCCGAGTGGTCCCAGTTGCTGCCACCGATGGCCGCGCAGGTGCTGAACACTTGCTGGGCGTTGGCGGTGTTCGGCAGGTTGATGTTCAGCTCCTTGGCGCCTTGCAGGGCCAGGTTCAGGTCTTTCTGGTGCAGGCTGATACGGAAGCCCGGATCGAAGGTGCCTTTGATCATGCGCTCGCCGTGCACTTCGAGGATCTTCGAGGAGGCGAAACCACCCATCAGCGCTTCACGCACCTTGGCTGGATCGGCACCGTTTTTCGAAGCGAACAGCAGCGCTTCGGCGACGGCCTGAATGTTCAGGGCAACGATGATCTGGTTCGCCACCTTGGCGGTCTGACCGTCGCCATTGCCGCCGACCAGGGTGATGTTCTTGCCCATGGCCTGGAACAGCGGCAGTGCGCGTTCGAAGGCATCGGCGTCGCCACCGACCATGATGCTCAGGGTCGCGGCCTTGGCGCCGACTTCACCGCCGGACACCGGGGCGTCGAGGTATTGCGCGCCTTTCTCGTTGATCTTCGCGGCGAACGCCTTGGTGGCGGTCGGCGAGATCGAGCTCATGTCGATCACCACCTTGCCTTTGCCGATGCCGGCCGCGACGCCGTCGGCGCGGAACAGCACGTCTTCGACCTGCGGGGTATCCGGCACCATGACGATGATGAATTCGGCTTCCTGGGCCACGTCGCGCGGGTTGGCCAGAGCGACGGCGCCAGCGGCGACCAGGTCGGCAGGGGCGGCGTCGTGGTGCGCCGACAGGAACAGGCTGTGACCGGCTTTCTGCAGGTTCGCCGCCATTGGGTGGCCCATGATGCCGGTGCCGATGAATCCGATTTTAGCCATGAGAAATTCCTCTTTTTATTCTGATGCTGCAATGCAGTCTGGGAGACGCAGCAGATTCATTGTGGGAGCTGGCTTGCCAGCGATGGCGGTGGGTCAGGCAACATATCTGTTGTGTGTGCCAACGCCATCGCGGGCAAGCCCGCTCCCACAGGCTTTTGTGGTGTTCGTTCAGATCGCGTTGTGGGTCTTCAGCCAGCCGAGGCCCGCTTCAGTGGTGGTCAGCGGTTTGTACTCGCAGCCGACCCAGCCCTGATAACCGATGCGATCAAGGTGTTCGAACAGGAAGCGGTAGTTGATCTCGCCAGTGCCCGGCTCGTTGCGGCCCGGGTTGTCGGCCAGCTGCACATGGTTGATCTCGGCCAGGTGCGATTGCAGGGTGCGGGCCAGATCGCCTTCCATGATTTGCATGTGATAGATGTCGTATTGCAGGAACAGATTGGCGCTGCCGACCTGCTCGCGAATCGACAGGGCCTGTGCCGTGTTGTTCAGGTAGAAGCCCGGGATGTCGCGGGTGTTGATCGCTTCCATCACCAGTTTGATGCCGACGGCTTGCAGTTTGTCGGCGGCGTACTTGAGGTTGGCGACGAAGGTCTTTTCAACAGTGGCATCGTCCACGCCCTGCGGACGGATACCGGCCAGGCAGTTGACCTGGGTGTTGCCCAGCACCTGTGCGTAAGCGATGGCCAGATCGACCCCGGCGCGGAACTCTTCGACCCGGTCCGGCAGGCACGCGATACCGCGCTCGCCCTTGGCCCAGTCACCGGCCGGCAGGTTGAACAGCACTTGGGTCAGACCGTTGGCATCGAGCCTGGCCTTGATTTCGGCAGAGCTGAAATCGTACGGGAACAGATACTCGACACCGCTGAAGCCAGCCTTGGCGGCGGCGTCGAAACGGGCAAGGAAATCCTGTTCGGTGAACAGCATGGACAGGTTGGCTGCGAAACGCGGCATGGTGGTCTCCCGTTCTAGATTCTCGTTCCCACGCTCTGCGTGGGAATGCCTCTTTGGACGCTCTGCGTCCGCTTTGGGACGCAGAGCGTCCCCGGCTGCGTTCCCACGCAGACGGTTCGACGCCTCGACGTGGGAACGATCAAGCAAAAGCAATCAGTCGAGCAACGAAATCGCGGTAGGCGCATCGTTGCCGACCAGCGCCAGGTCTTCGAATTCGTTGACGGCGTTGATCTCGGTCCCCATGGAGATGTTGGTCACACGCTCCAGAATGATCTCGACGATCACCGGCACCTTGAACTCTTCGATCAGCTCTTCGGCCTTGCGCAGGGCAGGGGCGATGTCAGCCGGTTCGAACACACGCAGTGCCTTGCAGCCCAGGCCTTCGGCGACTGCGACGTGGTCGACACCATAACCGTTGAGTTCCGGCGCGTTCAGGTTATCGAAGGACAGCTGCACGCAGTAGTCCATATCGAACCCGCGCTGGGCCTGACGGATCAGCCCCAGGTACGAGTTGTTCACCACGACGTGGATGTACGGCAGTTTGAACTGAGCGCCGACCGCCAGTTCTTCGATCATGAACTGGAAGTCATAGTCCCCCGACAGGGCCACGACTTTACGGTTCGGATCGGCCTTCACCACGCCCAGCGCTGCCGGAATGGTCCAGCCCAACGGGCCGGCCTGGCCGCAGTTGATCCAGTGACGCGGTTTGTAGACGTGCAGGAACTGCGCGCCGGCAATCTGCGACAGACCGATGGTGCTGACGTAGCAGGTGTCCTTGCCGAACACCTGGTTCATTTCTTCGTAAACGCGCTGCGGCTTGACCGGCACATTGTCGAAGTGTGTCTTGCGTTGCAGGCTGGCTTTGCGCTGCTGGCAATCCTGCAGCCAGGCACTGCGGTTTTTCAGCTTGCCGGCGGCTTGCCATTCACGGGCGACTTCGATGAACACGGTCAGCGCGGCAGCGGCGTCGGAAACAATGCCCAGGTCCGGGGTGAACACGCGGCCGATCTGGGTCGGTTCGATGTCGACGTGAATGAACTTGCGGCCTTCGGTGTAAACGTCGACCGAGCCGGTGTGACGGTTGGCCCAGCGGTTGCCGACGCCCAGTACCACGTCGGATTTCAGCATCGTGGCGTTGCCGTAACGGTGCGAAGTCTGCAGACCGACCATGCCCACCATCAGCGGGTGATCGTCCGGGATAGTGCCCCAGCCCATCAGGGTCGGAATAACTGGAATGCCGGTCAGTTCGGCGAACTCGACCAGCAGCTCGCTGGCGTCGGCGTTGATGATGCCGCCGCCGGCCACCAGCAATGGACGCTCGGCCTGGTCCAGCATCGCCAGGGCTTTTTCGACTTGCACGCGGGTCGCGCTCGGCTTGGCCAGCGGCAGTGGCTGGTAGGCGTCGATGTCGAATTCGATTTCAGCCATCTGCACGTCGAACGGCAGGTCGATCAGCACCGGGCCCGGGCGGCCGGAGCGCATTTCGTAGAAGGCTTTCTGGAAGGCGTAAGGCACCTGGCCCGGCTCCAGAACGGTGGTGGCCCACTTGGTCACCGGCTTGACGATGCTGGTGATGTCGACGGCCTGGAAGTCTTCCTTGTGCATACGGGCGCGGGGTGCTTGCCCGGTGATGCAGAGGATCGGGATCGAGTCCGCGGAGGCGCTGTACAGACCGGTGACCATGTCGGTACCGGCCGGGCCGGAAGTACCGATGCACACGCCGATGTTGCCGGCTTTGGTGCGGGTGTAGCCCTCGGCCATGTGCGAGGCGCCTTCAACGTGGCGAGCGAGGACGTGATCGATGCCACCGACTTTCTGCAGGGCGGAGTACAGCGGGTTGATTGCAGCGCCCGGAATGCCAAAAGCGGTATCAACCCCTTCACGGCGCATCACCAGAACGGCGGCTTCGATTGCTCTCATTTTGCTCATGGTTTTGTGCCTCTTTACGTTTTGTAATTGTATACAAGTGGCTTTGCGCAGAGTGTATTCACGGCGGACGGCGCAGGTCAATCCATTTTCTCAAGCGCCTGTTTCATTCGTCGGAAGCCCGTTCTGCTGTGGCTTTTCGTCGCATGAGGCGCTTTTCGAGAATTATTGTATACAAAAAAATAATTCATTGTGTTCTATTTGTTGCATCGGGCTGCGACGCAAGCGCGCAGCAAAAAAACGCAGCCCAACGACTTTCCCAATAACAAAATGAGGACGGCACCATGAGCGCTTTAACCTTGAAAGTCGCAGTCAAGCTGGTCAACGAAGCCATCAGCGCAGGGCGGGCGATCTCCGCCGCGCCGCTGACCATTGCAGTACTGGATACCGGCGGCCACCTGGTCACCTTGCAACGCGAAGACGGCGCCAGCCTGCTGCGCCCGAACATCGCCATCGGCAAAGCCTGGGGCGCCATCGCTCTTGGCAAGGGCTCACGCCTGCTGGCGCTGGATGCGCAACAACGCCCGGCGTTCATCGCGGCGCTCAACAGCATGGGGCAGGGCAGCGTCGTGCCGGCACCGGGCGGTGTGTTGATTCGTGATCAGGCGGGGAACGTGCTGGGTGCGATCGGCATCAGCGGCGATCTCTCGGACATTGATGAACAGGTGGCAATCAAGGCCGTAGAGGCCCTGGACCTGCGCGCCGATGCGGGGGTGGCTGCGTGATGTGCGGCGATTGATCGAAAGTCATCGCTGGCAAGCCAGCTCCCACACATTGTGCGTTGCATTCAAACTCTGCGAACGGCACCAAACCCTGTGGGAGCTGGCTTGCCAGCGATGGCGGTCTTACTGACACATCCAGATAACAGACTGACCCAGTCAAAGGAATCATTGAGGTCTAGCCTTCTGATGAACTCATCAGAAAGGGGCAACGGATTGCTTGATCTTCCTGCTTCGCATCGGCTGCGAACCGGTCGCTATGCCGAGCCGAATCAAATCTATTTACTGACTTCAAACACTCTTGATCGAGAACCGATCTTTGCCGATTTCGCGTTGGGCAGACTGGTTGTTCATCAACTTCGTCGCGCACAGGACCACGGAATGGCGAAATCGTTGGCGTGGGTTGTGATGCCCGATCATTTTCACTGGCTGGTCGAGCTGGAAAATTGCTCTCTCCGCAAACTGATGCGCGAGACCAAATCCCTGATTGCGCGAGAGGTGAATCTGCACAGTGGCAGACATGGGCCGTTATGGCAGCAGGGTTACCATGACCGGGCGTTGAGGCGGGAAGATGACTTGGTGAAAATGGCACGGTATGTAGTGGCCAACCCTTTGCGCGCTGGGCTGGTGGGTAAAATCGGCGACTATCCGCTGTGGGATGCAGTTTGGCTTTAGCAACTTTGAACCGAGTTGCCTTCATCGCTGGCAAGCCAGCTCCCACAGGGATTTGTGTTGTTTGCTAAATCTGAATTCAGCACAGAAACCTGTGGGGGCTGCGGTGCGACGATTCGACTTGCTCGAGATAGTCGCACCGCGAATTTTCAGTCCGGCTCGCAGCCCTTGAGCACCAACCGGATAATGGTTTGTGCTGCCGCTTCATAATCGGCTTCGTCGAGTTTGTGCTTGCCGGTGACGGCGGAGATCTGCCAGTCGAAGTCGGCGTAGGTCTGGGTTGCGGCCCAGATGCTGAACATCAGGTGGTTGGGGTCGATCGGGGCGATCTGGCCGCGGTCGATCCAGGTCTGGATGCAGTCGATGTTGTGCTTGGCCTGGCCGTTGAGCTGTTCGACCAGGTCGGCGCTCAGGTGCGGGGCGCCGTGCATGATTTCGCTGGCGAACACCTTGGAGGCGAAGGGCAGGTCGCGGGAGATGCGGATCTTCGAGCGGATGTAGCCGCTCAGCACTTCGCTCGGTACGCCGTCCGGGTTGAACGGGGTCGAGGCCTGCAGAATCGGCACGATGATACTTTCCAGCACCTCGCGGTAGAGGTTTTCCTTGGACTTGAAGTAGTAATAGACGTTGGGCTTGGGCAGTCCTGCCTTGGCGGCGATGTCGCTGGTTTTGGTCGCAGCGAAGCCCTTGTCGGCAAACTCTTCACTGGCTGCACGCAGGATCAGTTCTTTGTTGCGCTCGCGGATTGTGCTCATAAACCCGGTGGTTCCTTGCCTGTTCTGGCGGTTGCGCATGGTAGCACCGGCCTCGCGCGGCGCTCAACAATGCCCCGTGTGGCCCGCAGTCGCGGTATGCTGCGCGGCATTATTCACATAAGGAAACATGATTCATGGCAGGAAGCAGTTTGCTGGTGCTGATCGACGACATCGCCACCGTTCTGGACGACGTTGCGTTGATGACCAAAATGGCTGCCAAGAAGACCGCCGGCGTGCTCGGCGACGACTTGGCGCTCAATGCCCAGCAGGTCTCCGGCGTACGCGCGGAGCGGGAAATTCCCGTCGTTTGGGCGGTGGCGAAGGGCTCGTTCGTCAACAAACTGATCCTGGTGCCGTCGGCGCTGGCGATCAGTGCGTTCGTGCCGTGGCTGGTGACGCCACTGTTGATGGTCGGTGGCGCTTACCTGTGTTTCGAAGGTTTCGAAAAACTCGCGCACAAGTTCCTGCACAGCAAGGCCGAGGACGAGGCCGAGCACGCCCAGTTGGTTGAGGCCGTGGCTGATCCGGCAACCGATCTGGTGGCGTACGAGAAGGACAAGATCAAAGGCGCGATCCGCACCGACTTTATCCTCTCGGCGGAAATCATCGCCATCACCCTCGGTACCGTGGCCGATGCTTCGCTGACCCAGCAAGTGATCGTGATGTCGGGCATCGCCATCGTCATGACCGTCGGCGTTTACGGCCTGGTGGCCGGTATCGTCAAACTCGATGACCTCGGTCTGTGGCTGACTCAGAAGCCCGGCGCTGCGGCAAAACGCATTGGCAGCGGCATTCTGCGTGCGGCGCCGTACATGATGAAAGGCCTGTCGGTGATCGGCACTGCTGCGATGTTCCTGGTCGGTGGCGGCATCCTGACCCACGGCGTGCCGGTGGTGCATCACTGGATCGAAAGCCTCGGCGCAGCGGCCGGTGGTGCCGGGTTTGTGGTGCCGATGCTGTTGAACGGCGTGGCGGGGATCATCGCGGGTGCGGTGGTGCTGGCGGGCGTGTCCGTGATCGGTAAAGTCTGGAAAGCCCTGAAAGGCTAAATCCTGAGGCAAATAAAAAGGCCATTCGACTTGCATCGAATGGCCTTTTTTGTGGCTGTTGTTTTTACTCGGCGATCTGCAACTTGCGCGACTCGGTGTAGACGTAGCGCACCTTCTCGTACTCGAACGGTGAGTTCAACTGACCGTAGCGGAAGCTGGTCTGGTAACGCTTGTCGACGCCACGCAGTACCCACACTTCCGGGTGGTTGGAGCTGACTTCCGAGACGTTGAGGAAGTTGATCGCAGACTCGGCGGTGTAGTCCACGGCCAGGCCTGCGGTATCGCGCAGGTTCGACGGGCCGAGGATCGGCAGCACGAAGTAAGCACCGCCCGGTACGCCGTAGAAGCCCAGGGTCTGGCCGAAGTCTTCGTTCTGGCGCGGCAGGCCCATGGCGGTGGCCGGATCCCAAAGCCCGGCGATGCCGATGGTGGTGTTGAGCAGCAGGCGCGCGGTGGTTTCCATCGAGCGCTTGCCCTTGAACTGCAACAGGCTGTTGACCAGGTTCGGTACGTCGCCAATGTTGTTGAAGAAGTTGCTCACGCCGGTGCGCACGAAGCTCGGGGTGACGTAGCGATAGCCATTGACCACCGGCAGGAACACCCATTGGTCGAAGCGGTAGTTGAAGTGGTAGACGCGGCGGTTCCACTCTTCCAGCGGGTCATAGACGTTCAGCGCGCTGAGGGTCGAGCGCTCGAATTCGCGCTGATCCAGCCCCGGGTTGAACTTGAGTTTGGACAGCGGCTCCTTGAAACCGTCGCTGTCGATGACCACCGGTGCATTGGCTTTGCTGTTGTCGGCCTGGGCCATACATGCACTGAGGAGCGCTGCAATCAGCAGGAGATATTTAGCCACGGAAGAACTCCAGCATGGCGTCGCTGTTGACGCGGTAGTTAAGGTTGCCGCAATGGCCGCCCAGCGGATAAACGGTCAGGCGATCGCCGAAGGTGCGGCGCAGGAAACCGAGGTCGCCCGGGCCGAGGATCACGTCGTCAGCGTTGTGCATGACGGCGATTTTCGGGCTGTCGTGCAGGTAATCCTTCAAGGCGTACAGGCTCACCTGATCGATCAGTTGCAGCAGGCTGCCGCCGTCGGTGCGGGCGCGCCACATCGGGATCACCTGTTCGGTGAGGTAGCAGTCGAAGTCGCATTGCAGCGCACGCTTTAGGAACGGCGTGAGGCTGGTGCCTTCGGTGATCGGGAATTTCGGCGGGGTGATCAGGCCGCGACGGTTGATCAGGTCCGAGGTGAACGCGATATCCGCCGCCGAGAAGCGGAATGACGTGCCGATCAGCATCGCCATCTGCTCGTTGCTCAGGTGTTGCTTGGACTGCTGGAAGTCGTAGAGCAGCGCATCGTTGAGGTCGATGTAGCCCTTCTGTTGGAAGTAGCGGGTCAGTTTGTTCAGCACCAGTTCATAGAACGTCGTGCTGTTATTGATGCCCTTGACCTCGGTCTGTACCAGCTTGTCGAGGTTGGTGATCGAGGTGTAGAGGTTGACCGGCGGATTGAGCAGCAGGACTTTCTTGAAGTTGAAGCTGCGCCGGGTTTCATCCAGATGGGCGACGAACGCCGCGTCCAGCGCACCCAGGCTGTAGCCGCTGAGGTAATAGTCAGTGACCGGCAGTTTCGGGTTTTGCGCCCGCACGGCCTGCATCACCCGGTACATGTCTTCGGCGTCTTCCTTGGTCACGCCGGGGGTGGCGAAACGCGAGGCGGCGCTCATGAAGTCGAAGCTGGTCGGCGATGACAGCTGCACGACGTGGTAGCCGGCCTTGTAATAAAGCTTCTTCAGGTACTCGTTGAGCGTGCTGTCATAACGCGCGCCGGTGCCGGCGATCAGGAAGATCAGCGGTGCGGCCTTGTCCTGGGTGGCGATGCGGTAGGTCAGTTTTTTCACCGGCCAGAAATTGTCCGGCAGGATGAATTCGCGCTCGGGGCGCAGGGTGACGCTGCGATCGGCCTGATCGATGTCGTCGTCCAGTGGCAGTTCCGGGCGCAAGTCCGGCGGCGTGGTGGCGATGGTCGCCTCGAACGGATTGGTCAGGGGATAGCCATAGCTGGCGGCGTCGATATCCACCGCCAGTGCGGACGCACTCAGAATAAGGCCGCCAAACAGGGCGGCGAAGCGCAAGGAACGGAGCATGACTGGATCCCTTAGAGGAAGGTGCCGAATGAAGTTCGCAGGCTATGACCACCGGGTATGCGCCAAAGTGCCATGCCTCGGCACCAAACTGACGGAATTCGGAGTAATAGTAGCCGGACGATACACTTTGCAAGGAAGGAATGACCAGTTAAGAGTTGTTAGTCCTTGCGTATGCGCCGCGGCAGATTAAGCTGGCCGCCGATTTCATCGATTGGAGTGTTCCATGTCCCGCCGCTTGCCCGTGATTCTGCTGCTCGTTCTGTTGCCGCTGTGGCTGGCTGCCAGTTATGGCGCGCGTTATGGCTTCATGGAGGACGCGCAGTGGGTGGGCATCTGCGTGGATGAGGCGAGCCGCTGGGAATGCTCGGTGCGCTCGAATCTGGGCCTGATGATTCATTTTCAGCTGCCTGGCTGGGCGGCGGTCGCGGCTGCGGTGATCGGTTTTGTCGTGCCGGGCCGAGCCGGGTGGTGGCTGGCGTTGCTGGCGCTGGTGTTCGGGTTGCCGGCGCTGGCGCTGTACAACACGACGCTGGCGGTGTTTGCGGTGGTGATTGCCGGTTTGCGACTGGTTAGAGCGTCTCGCGGCGTCTGACAGTCAGCCATCGCTGGCAAGCCAGCTCCCACATTTGATCCATGTAGACACAGAACCTGTGGCAGACAGGAATCCTGTGGGAGCTGGCTTGCCAGCGAAGAGGCCGGTTCAGCCCTGAAGATCAGTGGTTGCGAACCCGCAGGCAGCGCCATAGTGCAGCCACCATCAACACGCTGACCAGCGCCCAGCCCCAGGCCTGCTGATTCTGCAGTCCTTCGCGGTACAGCTGCGGCGCAATGCCGGCGCCGATGATGAAGATAAGCAGGGCGATCTCCCGACGGGCCACGGGCACTGGACGGCACAGGTAAACCAGCGCCGGCAGGATGAACGCCACGCTCGGAAAGCTGCGATAGCGCGGATCGAACACCAGCTCGAGCATCATCACCGCAGCGGCGAAACCGGCTGCCACCACCAGCCAGCCGGCCCGTCGCTCGAAAGCGTTGAACGCCCGTTCACGCCAGCCATTACGGGCGCTCAAGGTCAGCGCAGCATGGGCCAGCACCAACAGATTCAGAGCCGTCAGCAAGCCGACCCAGAGCCATTCGCTGGCAAATCGCGTGGTCACCCGCGCCAGATCACCCCAGGCACCGATCGAGCAGGCGGCGAGGGCGCCGAGCAGCGGCAGGATCAGCGCCGAACGCGTCGTACTAACCCGACCGCCCAGCAGCAATGTTCCGAGGAAAATCAGCCCGCCGACCGCCAGCCACTGCGACCAGTACGGCACGTTCGACACCGGGCCGGCCAGCACGCCCTTGTCCTGGCGATCAGCATCGAACAGCCCCCAGTAACCGCCGACCGCGCCTTCGCTGCCGCGCTTCCATGGCTGGTCGAACGCTTCGATCAGGTTGTAACGCCAGCCTTCCTGTTCGGCGAGGGTGACAAAACCACGAATGAACTTGGCCTCGTTGACCCGGCTCGGCAGGGCGGTTTCGCGCTGGCGACCTTCGCTCGGCCAGCCGGTTTCGCCAATCATCACGTCCTTGGGGGCGAACTTGTTGCCGAACACCTGGCGCACTTCCGCTACATGATGCAGCGCGGCGTCGATGTTCGACGGATCGTCTTCCCAGTACGGCAGCAAATGAATGGTCAGGAAATCAACCGCCGGCGCGACTTCCGGGTGCTTGAGCCAGAACTCCCAGACATCGGCGTAGGTCACCGGCTGCTTGATGTGGCTCTTGACCTTGTTGATCAGCTTCACCAGCTGGGTCGCGGTAACTTCTTTGCGCAGCAAGGCTTCGTTGCCGACGATCACGGCGCTGACCACATCCGGGTTGGCGTTGGCCGAGGCAATCAGCAGATCGACTTCCTTCTCGGTGTCCACCGGATTGCTGTTGACCCACGCGCCGATCATCAACTTCAAACCGTGCTTGCGCGCCAGATCCGGCAGCGCTTCGAGGCCGCTCATTGAGTAGGTGCGGATACATTCGAAGCGGGTGGCGAGCAGGGCGAGGTCGGCGTCCATGCGCTCCGGGCGCAGTTTGAACGGCACGTTGAACGGCGACTGGTCTTTGTCGAACGGGGTATAGGAGGCGCATTGCAGCTTGTGGGTCGGGGTGGCGACGTCCGGCAGGATCACCGGTTTGCCGAGGCCGTACCAGAAACCGCACAGGGCAAACAGCCCGAGCAGGCAGGCGAACACATAAGGAAGAAAGGGGAAGCGGGAAGTCGCGGACATGGTCAGGCCGAGTGGCTGCAAAGCGACGCATGTTACCTGCATTTATAAGCAGGTTGGTGGCCCGCACGATTTTGACATGCAAAGTTCGGGCGGATTGTCTGGCGCCAAATAACCGAACGCAGTTAATGGCTTTCTGATGTCGTTTCTCGTTGCTTCGAGGTCGCTGGCAGAGCAGGTCTTATCGGGCGTCAGGTTGATGATCAAAAGCGTCAGTACTCCGCTGATGTTCGAACGAATTCGCGAACGGGCGTGATGGGGGCGCCGAGCACCATAACAACACGTTGACGATGCCCGGCATCCGTCGGGCGCAGCATTTCGGGGAAGTAACGATGAAGATGCGACGACTTTTAGGCGCAGGTGCCGCTCTGGTACTTGCGATGAGCTCCACTTTCGCCAGCGCTGAAAAACAGACCCTGAACATCGGTTACGTTGACGGCTGGTCCGACAGCGTCGCGACCACTCACGTGGCAGCCGAAGTGATCAAGCAGAAACTCGGCTACGACGTGAAACTGCAGGCCGTCGCCACCGGCATCATGTGGCAGGGTGTTGCCACCGGCAAACTCGACGCCATGCTCTCGGCCTGGCTGCCAGTGACCCACGGCGAATACTGGACCAAGAACAAGGATCAGGTCGTCGATTACGGCCCGAACTTCAAGGACGCGAAAATCGGTCTGATCGTGCCGGAGTACGTCAAGGCCAAGTCGATCGAGGACCTGAAAACCGACGACTCCTTCAAGAATCGCATCGTCGGCATCGATGCCGGTTCAGGCGTGATGCTCAAGACCGATCAGGCGATCAAGGATTACGGCCTCGACAAATACACCCTCAAGGCCAGTTCCGGCGCCGGCATGATTGCCGAGCTGACTCGCGCCGAGAAGAAAAACGAATCCATCGCCGTCACCGGCTGGGTGCCGCACTGGATGTTCGCCAAGTGGAAACTGCGCTTCCTCGACGACCCGAAAGGCGTGTATGGCGCGGCTGAAACCGTGAACAGCATCGGCAGCAAGGAACTGGCGACCAAGGCGCCGGAAGTGGCCAAGTTCCTGAAGAACTTCCAGTGGGCTTCGAAGGACGAAATCGGCGAAGTCATGCTGGCGATTCAGGACGGTGCAAAACCTGACGCAGCGGCCAAGGATTGGGTTGCCAAGCACCCTGAGCGTGTTGCCGACTGGACCAAGTGATTTAAGCCGAAGCGTCTAATCTGCGCTTCCCAGGGCCGCCCGACATGACCGTCGGGCGGCCTTTTTTGTTTGTCCTCTATTAATAGGCAGCGTTGGCCGTTTTCGATCCGTCTGGAAATTGGCGAAAACGTCATGGCGTTCTACTACTAAGGTCGTCTGGAACCCGGCTCGCAGCCGCATACAGTGGATATGTTCCAAAAATAAAAATCTGTGCTGCGAGGATAAAAACAATGAACGACAGCATTTACCTCTCGATTCAGAACAGCCCGCGCTTCAAGGAGCTGGTGAAGAAAAGAGAAAGGTTCGCCTGGATACTCTCGGCGATCATGCTCGGGCTTTATTCCGGCTTCATCCTTCTGATCGCGTACGGGCCGCAAGTGCTCGGGACGAAAATCAGCCCCGAATCATCCATCACCTGGGGTATCCCGATCGGTGTAGGACTGATTGTCTCGGCCTTCATCCTGACCGGCATTTACGTGCGCCGCGCCAATGGCGAGTTCGACGACCTGAACAACGCGATTCTCAAGGAGGCTCAGCAATGATCCGGCGTCTACTGGCTCTTTTGAGCATCGCAGCGTTCGCTCCGGCCGTCTGGGCCGCTGACGCCCTGACCGGCGAAGTCCACAAACAACCACTCAACGTTTCCGCGATCGTCATGTTTGTGGTGTTTGTCGGTGCGACCCTGTGCATTACCTACTGGGCGTCCAAGCGCAACAAATCGGCGGCCGACTACTATGCGGCGGGCGGCAAGATCACCGGTTTCCAGAACGGTCTGGCAATTGCCGGTGACTACATGTCGGCGGCGTCCTTCCTGGGTATTTCCGCGCTGGTGTTCACCTCCGGCTACGACGGCCTGATCTACTCGATCGGCTTCCTGGTGGGCTGGCCGATCATTCTGTTCCTGATCGCCGAGCGTCTGCGTAACCTGGGCAAATACACCTTTGCCGACGTGGCGTCCTACCGCCTCGGGCAAACCCAGATCCGCACGCTGTCTGCCTGCGGTTCGCTGGTGGTGGTAGCGTTCTACCTGATCGCGCAAATGGTCGGTGCCGGCAAGCTGATCCAGCTGCTGTTCGGTCTCGACTACCACGTCGCGGTGATTCTGGTCGGTATCCTGATGTGCCTGTACGTGCTGTTCGGCGGCATGCTGGCGACCACCTGGGTACAGATCATCAAGGCGGTGCTGTTGCTGTCCGGTGCCTCGTTCATGGCGCTGATGGTGATGAAGCACGTCAATTTCGACTTCAACACCCTGTTCTCCGAAGCGATAAAGGTTCACGCCAAGGGCGAAGCGATCATGAGCCCGGGCGGTCTGGTGAAAGATCCGATCTCGGCGTTCTCCCTGGGTCTGGCGCTGATGTTCGGGACCGCCGGCCTGCCGCACATCCTGATGCGCTTCTTCACTGTCAGCGACGCGAAAGAAGCCCGTAAGAGCGTGCTGTACGCGACCGGTTTCATTGGCTACTTCTACATCCTGACCTTCATCATCGGCTTCGGCGCGATCCTGCTGGTCAGCACCAATCCGGCCTTCAAGGATGCGGCGGGCGCTCTGCTCGGCGGCAACAACATGGCGGCGGTGCACCTGGCCAACGCCGTGGGCGGCAGCGTGTTCCTCGGCTTCATCTCGGCGGTAGCGTTCGCGACCATTCTGGCGGTCGTGGCCGGTCTGACCCTGGCCGGTGCTTCGGCGGTGTCTCACGACCTGTATGCCAGCGTGATCAAGAAGGGCAAGGCCAACGAGAAAGATGAGATCCGCGTTTCGAAGATCACCACCATCGCGCTGGGCGTTCTGGCCATTGGCCTGGGCATCCTGTTCGAAAGCCAGAACATTGCGTTCATGGTTGGCCTGGCGTTCTCCATCGCGGCAAGCTGCAACTTCCCGGTGCTGCTGCTTTCGATGTACTGGAAGAAGCTGACCACCCGTGGCGCCATGATTGGCGGCTGGCTGGGCCTGGTGAGTGCGGTGGGTCTGATGATTCTTGGCCCGACCATCTGGGTGCAGATTCTGCATCATGAGAAGGCGATCTTCCCTTACGAGTATCCGGCGTTGTTCTCGATGATCATTGCGTTTATCGGGATCTGGTTCTTCTCGGTCACCGATAAGTCGGCCGAAGCCGAGAATGAGCGTGCGCTGTTCTTCCCGCAGTTTGTGCGTTCGCAGACTGGGTTGGGGGCTAGTGGGGCGGTTTCGCACTGAGGCTTTTTGTGTAGGTTGAGTTGAATGAAAATGCCCTGGTCGAGAGATTGGGGCATTTTTTTTGTGGGCGGTTATCGGACTTTCTTAGGGTGGTTTTGGTTTGTGTGTATATCCGTTGCTGCGGTAACGGCTGCTTGGGGTTCCGCCCTTACGGCGGGTCACTTTTTCCAAACGCCGAAAAAGTAACCAAAAAGGCTTTACCCTGACGTACGGCCCTCGCTGTGGCTCGGGTTCCTTCGCTCCGGGATTGATCCGGGGCATCGCCTACGGTTTGCTTCGCTGCACCTCCTCTCGATGCATGCGGCTGCGCCGCACGGTCGCTGCGCTCCCACCCCCGGATCAATCCCTCCACTCAGCCTGCCGACGGGCCCTGCGATCAACAGCGGTACTCGAGCTAACGCTCATTGTGGTGAGTGGGGAGGGGCGCGGCGTGTTTGGCTTTTGCTCTGGCTCTGGCTCTGGCTTTTGATTTTTTGCCCCTTCGGCAGGCCGAGCGTAGGTGTCCATCAGGGGGGAGGCGCGCAGCGCCGTGCGGCGAAGCCGCATACATCGAGAGGAGGTGCAGCGAAGCAAACCGTAGGCGATGCCCCCTGATGGACACCGTAGCGAGGGAACACTGAGCCTAGGCGAAGTGCCGTACGCCGGGGCAAAAGCCTTTTGGTTCCTTTTTGGCGTTTGAAAAAGGGACTCGCTGTAAGAGCGAAACCGCCAGCGGCAGCACCCGAAGCAACGGATATACACCCAATCAACAAAAAAAACAGTCGGCCCAAAGGCCGCTGAGATGCCCAAAACGAAAAACGGCCCCCATTCACATGGAGGCCGTTCCCGGTACAGCGCTAAGACGCTATCGCAAGACAGCTCTTATTTGCGGTCTTCCAGCTTGGTGATATCCCGCGACTCATAACCCGTGTACAGCTGACGCGGACGGCCAATCTTGTACGGGCTGGAGAGCATTTCCTTCCAGTGCGAAATCCAGCCGACAGTACGTGCCAGGGCGAAGATCACAGTGAACATGCTGGTCGGAATGCCGATCGCCTTGAGGATGATCCCCGAGTAGAAGTCGACGTTCGGGTACAGCGAGCGCTCGATGAAGTACGGATCGGTCAGGGCGATCTCTTCCAGGCGCATGGCCAGTTCGAGTTGCGGGTCGTTCTGGATGCCCAGTTCCTTCAGCACTTCGTCGCAGGTCTGCTTCATTACAGTCGCGCGAGGGTCGCGGTTCTTGTAGACGCGGTGACCGAAGCCCATCAGCTTGAACGGATCGTTCTTGTCCTTGGCCTTGGCGATGAACTTGTCGATGTTCGAAACATCGCCGATTTCATCGAGCATGGTCAGCACGGCTTCGTTCGCACCGCCGTGGGCAGGGCCCCACAGTGCGGCGATGCCGGCGGCGATACAGGCGAACGGGTTGGCGCCCGAGGAGCCCGCCAGACGCACGGTGGAGGTCGAGGCGTTCTGCTCGTGGTCGGCGTGGAGGATGAAGATCCGGTCCATGGCCTTGGCGAGTACCGGGCTGATCGGTTTGATCTCGCACGGGGTGTTGAACATCATGTGCAGGAAGTTTTCCGCGTACGACAGGTCGTTGCGCGGGTACATCATGGGTTGGCCCATGGAGTACTTGTAAACCATCGCGGCCAGGGTCGGCATCTTGGCAACCAGGCGGATCGCGGAGATTTCGCGATGCTGCGGGTTATTGATGTCGAGGGAGTCGTGGTAGAAGGCCGAGAGGGCGCCGACTACACCACACATGACGGCCATTGGGTGGGCGTCGCGGCGGAAGCCGTTGAAGAAGGTTTTCAGCTGTTCGTGAACCATGGTGTGGTTCTTCACGGTGCCGACGAACTGGGCCTTTTGCTCTGCAGTCGGCAGTTCGCCGTTCAGCAGCAGGTAGCAGGTTTCCAGGTAGTCCGACTTTTCAGCCAGCTGTTCGATCGGGTAGCCGCGGTGCAGCAGGATGCCGTTGTCGCCGTCGATATAGGTGATCTTCGATTCGCAGGAAGCGGTCGACATGAAACCGGGGTCGAAAGTGAAGCGGCCCGTGGCCGTCAGGCCCCGAACATCGATAACATCGGGACCAACGGTGCCGGTTAAAATGGGCAGCTCGACGGGGGCTGCGCCCTCGATGATCAACTGCGCTTTTTTGTCAGCCATGTGGCCTCCTATTTATGCTTGAAATCATCAGACAGACCCCCCACGCAGGGCCCGCACCACTATAGTGAGATAAATTCGAATGTCAATTTGCCTAAAGTCTTGCTCCAGAAGGCTTTAACCGTACTTTTTCCTCGAAATTGCCTGCCATTTACGCCTTTTATACGACTTGTGCAATCCGCTATTGGGGGTAGGCGATTGCGTTGTCATTAGTAGCCTAACTGTCTATACTCGGCGACCGACCGCCAAGGGCTTTTGGGCTTGCTTTCATTGGGGGTCGCATCCCTGGGTGGTGGTTACCTGACCAGTGCACTCCCCAACAACTTTGCCCTGATTGTTAGGGGCTCTTCAGTGTGAAAAAAAAGCCGTGAAAAGCCAACGACCTGTAAACCTAGACCTAAGGACCATCAAACTCCCCATCACCGGCGTTACGTCGTTTCTTCACCGTGTTTCCGGCATCATCCTCTTCCTGGGCCTTGGCATCATGCTTTATGCATTGGGCAAATCCCTGGGTTCCGAGGAAGGTTATGTCGAGGTGAAGGCATGCTTGACCAGCCCGCTGGCCAAGTTCGTAGCATGGGGCCTCCTGTCCGCTCTTCTGTATCACCTGGTTGCCGGTGTGCGCCACTTGATCATGGACATGGGCATCGGTGAGACGCTGGAAGGCGGCCGCCTGGGCTCGAAACTGATCATCGCCGTTTCCGTGGTGCTGATCGTTCTGGCAGGAGTTTGGATATGGTAACCAGCGTTACAAACCTTTCGCGTTCGGGCCTCTATGACTGGATGGCACAGCGTGTGTCTGCGGTCGTTCTCGCGGCTTATTTCATATTCCTGATCGGCTACCTCGCCGCGAACCCGGGCATTGGCTACGACCAATGGCACGGCCTGTTCGCCCACAACGGAATGCGTATCTTCAGTCTGCTGGCACTGGTTGCCCTGGGCGCTCACGCCTGGGTCGGCATGTGGACCATCGCGACCGACTACCTGACGCCAATGGCGCTGGGCAAGTCCGCGACTGCAGTACGTTTCCTTTTCCAGGCAGTATGCGGCGTCGCGATGTTCGCTTACTTCGTCTGGGGTGTGCAGATTCTCTGGGGTATCTGATTCATGGCTAACATTCCAACGATTTCTTTCGACGCCATCATTATTGGTGGCGGCGGTGCCGGCATGCGCGCAGCGCTGCAACTGGCCCAGGGCGGTCACAAGACGGCCGTGATCACCAAGGTTTTCCCGACCCGTTCGCACACTGTGTCCGCACAGGGCGGGATCACCTGCGCCATCGCTTCGGCCGACCCGAACGATGACTGGCGCTGGCACATGTACGATACCGTCAAGGGTTCCGACTACATCGGTGACCAGGACGCTATCGAATACATGTGTCAGGAAGGCCCGGCTGCCGTTTTCGAGCTGGACCACATGGGTCTGCCGTTCTCGCGTACCGAGCAAGGCCGTATCTACCAGCGTCCGTTCGGCGGTCAGTCGAAGGATTACGGTAAAGGCGGGCAGGCTGCCCGTACCTGCGCCGCTTCCGACCGTACCGGTCACGCACTGCTGCACACCCTTTATCAGGGCAACCTGAAAGCCGGTACCACGTTCCTGAACGAGTACTACGCTGTCGACCTGGTGAAAAACCAGGAAGGCGAATTCGTCGGTGTGATCGCAATCTGCATCGAAACCGGCGAAACCACCTACATCCGCGCCAAAGCCACCGTACTGGCTACCGGCGGTGCAGGTCGTATCTATGCCTCCACCACCAACGCCCTGATCAACACCGGTGACGGCGTCGGCATGGCGCTGCGTGCTGGCGTGCCGGTACAAGACATCGAAATGTGGCAGTTCCACCCGACCGGCATCGCCGGCGCCGGTGTACTGGTGACCGAAGGTTGCCGTGGTGAAGGTGGTTACCTGATCAACAAGCACGGCGAGCGTTTCATGGAGCGTTATGCTCCGAACGCCAAAGACCTTGCCGGTCGTGACGTGGTTGCCCGTTCGATGGTTAAAGAGATCATCGCCGGTAACGGTTGCGGTCCGAATGGCGACCACGTGATGCTCAAACTCGACCACCTGGGCGAGGAAGTGCTGCACAGCCGTCTGCCAGGTATCTGCGAACTGTCGAAGACCTTCGCACACGTTGACCCGGTGGTTGCTCCGGTTCCGGTTGTTCCGACTTGCCACTACATGATGGGCGGCGTTGCCACCAACATTCACGGCCAGGCGATCACCCAGGACGCCGAAGGCGTGGATCAGATCATCCCTGGTCTGTTCGCGGTAGGTGAAGTGGCTTGCGTATCGGTTCACGGTGCCAACCGTCTGGGCGGCAACTCGCTGCTCGACCTGGTGGTATTCGGCCGCGCTGCCGGCCTGCACCTGGAAAAGGCGCTGACCGACGGCATCGAATACGACGACGCTACCGAAGCCGACATCGAAGCTGCCCTGGCGCGTCTGAACGCCCTGAACAGCCGTACCGACGGCGAAGACGTCGCTACTCTGCGTCGCGAGCTGCAAAGCTGCATGCAGAACTACTTCGGCGTATTCCGTACCGGCGAATACATGCAGAAGGGTATTGCCCAGCTGGCCGATCTGCGCAAACGCATCGCCAACGTGAAGATCAACGACAAGTCGCAGGCGTTCAACACTGCACGTATCGAAGCGCTGGAACTGCAAAACCTGCTGGAAGTGGCTGAAGCTACCGCCATCGCTGCCGAAGTACGTAAAGAGTCCCGCGGCGCCCACGCCCGTGAAGACTTCGAAGACCGTGACGACGAAAACTGGCTGTGCCACACCCTGTACTTCCCGGGTGAGAAACGCGTCGCCAAGCGTGCCGTGAACTTCTCGCCGAAGACTGTTCCGACTTTCGAACCTAAAGTCCGGACTTATTAAGGGTGACCGCCATGTTGCAAGTCAGTGTTTATCGTTACAACCCTGATCAGGACGCTGCGCCGTTCATGCAGGAATTCCAGGTCGATACCGGTGGTAAAGACCTGATGGTGCTGGACGTGCTGGCCCTGATCAAAGAGCAGGACGAAGGTTTCTCCTATCGTCGCTCCTGCCGTGAAGGCGTCTGCGGCTCCGACGGCATGAACATCAACGGCAAGAACGGCCTGGCGTGCATCACGCCGCTGTCCGCTGTCGTCAAAGGTAACAAGCTGATCGTTCGTCCGCTGCCAGGTTTGCCGGTTATCCGTGACCTGGTTGTCGATATGAGCATCTTCTACAAGCAATACGAGAAGGTTAAGCCATTCCTGCAGAACGACACGCCGGCTCCGGCCATCGAGCGTCTGCAGTCCCCTGAAGAGCGTGAAAAGCTCGACGGTCTGTACGAGTGCATCCTGTGCGCCTGCTGCTCGACCTCTTGCCCGTCCTTCTGGTGGAACCCGGACAAGTTCCTGGGTCCAGCTGCCCTGCTGCAAGCGTACCGCTTCCTGGCAGACAGCCGTGACACCAAGACATCCGAGCGTCTGGCGTCCCTCGATGACCCGTTCAGCGTCTTCCGCTGCCGGGGCATCATGAACTGCGTCAACGTATGTCCGAAAGGCCTGAACCCGACTAAGGCCATCGGTCACATCCGTAACATGCTGCTTTCGAGCGGCGTGTGATTCAGCTGCTGTAACCGCTGTACCCGCAGAGGGCTTCGGCGCGGGCTTCAACCCGCGCCATGGCTATAACCAGAGCAGCAGCCATAAGCTGCGGCTCTTATTTTGAAGAAATGAGACAAGCAGGGGCATCCGGGCTGGTACCCGGACTATCAGTGTGATCCTAAGTGGCTTGTTTTGGTCGCTGCATTCGGACTTCTGCAAGCTTGCTCGGTGTCGGCACCGATGGTGTTCCCCTAACCGAGGGTGACCAAGCATGCAAGAAAGCGTGATGCAGCGCATGTGGAACAGCGCCTACCTTTCAGGTGGAAACGCTGCCTATGTGGAAGAGCTCTACGAGCTCTACCTGCACGACCCTAACGCTGTGCCAGAAGAGTGGCGCACCTACTTTCAGAAGCTGCCTGCCGACGGCAGCTCTGCCACCGATGTTTCGCACTCCACAATTCGCGATCATTTCGTGCTGCTGGCAAAGAACCAGCGCCGCGCCCAACCGGTTTCCGCCGGCAGCGTGAGCAGTGAGCACGAGAAGAAGCAAGTTGAAGTGCTGCGATTGATCCAGGCCTACCGTATGCGTGGCCACCAGGCAGCCCAGCTTGACCCGCTGGGGCTGTGGCAGCGTCCTGCACCTGCAGACCTGTCGATCAATCACTACGGCTTGACCAATGCCGATCTTGATACGACCTTCCGTGCCGGCGACCTGTTCATCGGCAAAGAGGAAGCGAGCCTACGTGAAATTCACGAAGCGTTGCAGCAGACATATTGCCGCACCATCGGCGCTGAATTTACGCACATCACCGATTCCGAGCAGCGCCAGTGGTTCCAGCAGCGTCTGGAAAGCGTGCGTGGCCGTCCGGAATATTCCGCGGACATCAAGAGCCACCTGCTCGAGCGCGTGACGGCCGGTGAAGGCCTGGAAAAATACCTGGGCACCAAATACCCGGGCACCAAACGTTTCGGTCTGGAAGGCGGCGAAAGCCTGATTCCGATGCTCGACGAACTGATCCAGCGTTCCGGTTCCTACGGCACCAAGGAAGTCGTCATTGGCATGGCCCACCGTGGCCGTCTGAACGTACTGGTCAACACCTTCGGCAAGAACCCGCGCGAGCTGTTCGACGAGTTCGAAGGCAAGAAGAAGGTCGAGCTGGGTTCCGGTGACGTTAAATACCACCAGGGCTTCTCGTCCAACGTAATGACCACCGGCGGTGAAGTTCACCTGGCCATGGCGTTCAACCCGTCCCACCTGGAAATCGTTTCCCCGGTGGTCGAGGGTTCGGTTCGCGCCCGTCAGGATCGTCGCAACGACCCTACCGGTGAGAAGGTTTTGCCGATCTCCATCCACGGTGACGCGGCATTCGCCGGTCAGGGCGTGGTAATGGAAACCTTCCAGATGTCGCAGACCCGCGGTTTCAAGACCGGCGGTACCGTGCACATCGTGATCAACAACCAGGTCGGTTTCACCATCAGCAACCCGCTAGATTCGCGTTCCACCGAGTACGCGACCGACGTTGCGAAAATGATCCAGGCGCCGATCCTCCATGTGAATGGTGATGATCCGGAAGCCGTGTTGTTCGTGACCCAGCTGGCCATCGACTACCGCATGCAGTTCAAGCGTGACGTGGTGATCGACCTGGTCTGCTACCGTCGTCGCGGCCACAACGAGGCCGACGAGCCAAGCGGCACCCAGCCTCTGATGTATCAGCAGATCACCAAGCAGCGCACCACCCGTGAGCTGTACGCTGATCGTCTGACCCAGGCCGGTGTACTGGACGCAGAGCGTGTTCAGGCGAAAGTCGACGAATACCGCAACGCGCTGGACAACGGTCTGCACGTCGTGAAATCGCTGGTCAAAGAGCCGAACAAAGAGCTGTTCGTGGACTGGCGTCCGTATCTGGGCCACGCCTGGACTGCGCGTCACGACACTCGCTTCGACCTCAAGACCCTGCAGGAACTGTCCGCCAAGCTGCTGGAAATTCCGGAAGGCTTCGTGGTTCAGCGTCAGGTCGCGAAGATCTACGAAGACCGTCAGAAGATGCAAGCCGGCGGCCTGCCGATCAACTGGGGTTACGCCGAAACCATGGCGTACGCGACCCTGGCGTTCGAAGGTCACCCGATCCGCATGACTGGCCAGGACATCGGCCGCGGTACGTTCTCGCACCGTCACGCTGTGCTGCACAACCAGAAAGATGCCGGTACCTACATTCCGCTCAAGCATCTGTATGAAGGTCAGCCACGCTTCGACCTGTACGACTCGTTCCTGTCGGAAGAAGCCGTACTGGCGTTCGAATACGGTTACTCGACCACCACGCCAAACGCGCTGGTGATCTGGGAAGCCCAGTTCGGCGACTTCGCCAACGGTGCGCAGGTCGTTATCGACCAGTTCATCACCAGCGGCGAGCACAAGTGGGGCCGTCTCTGCGGTCTGACCATGCTGCTGCCGCACGGCTACGAAGGTCAGGGCCCTGAGCACAGCTCGGCACGTCTTGAGCGTTACCTGCAGCTGTGCGCCGAGCACAACATTCAGGTGTGCATGCCGACCACTCCGGCCCAGATCTACCACTTGCTGCGCCGTCAGGTGATTCGCCCGCTGCGCAAGCCATTGGTCGTTCTGACTCCAAAGTCGCTGCTGCGCCACAAGCTGGCCATCTCGACCCTGGAAGATCTGGCTGAAGGTTCGTTCCAGACCGTTATCCCGGAAATCGATGCACTGGACCCGAAAAAGGTCGAGCGCGTTGTTCTGTGCAGCGGCAAGGTCTACTACGACCTGCTGGAAAAACGTCGTGCCGAAGGCCGCGAAGATATCGCCATCGTGCGTATCGAGCAGCTGTACCCGTTCCCTGAGGACGACTTGAAAGAAGTCCTGGCTCCTTACACCAATGCCAAAGCGGCCGTGTGGTGTCAGGAAGAGCCGATGAACCAGGGCGCCTGGTACTGCAGCCAGCACCACCTGCGTCGCAGCATCAGCAACCTCAACAAATCTCTCGTACTCGAGTACGCGGGCCGTGAGGCTTCTGCTGCCCCAGCATGTGGTTACGCATCGATGCACGCCGAGCAGCAGGAACAACTGCTGCAAGACGCGTTTACCGTTTAACGCCTTCGCGCACCTGAAACCGAATTTAAGGAACCACAGATAATGGCTATCGAGATCAAAGCCCCCACTTTCCCGGAATCGGTTGCCGATGGCACCGTTGCCACCTGGCACAAACAACCGGGCGACGCCGTCAAGCGTGACGAACTGATCGTCGACATCGAAACCGACAAAGTCGTACTGGAAGTGCTGGCTACCGCCGACGGCGTGCTGGGCGCAATCGTCAAGGGCGAGGGCGAAACCGTCCTGTCCGACGAAGTCCTGGGCTCCATCGTTGAAGGCGGCGCTGCATCCGCTGCTCCGGCTGCCGCTGCTGCTCCGGCCGCTGCCGCCGCTGCACCTGCTGCCGCTGATGGCGAAGACGACCCGATCGCTGCTCCTGCCGCGCGCAAGCTGGCTGAAGAGAACGGCATCAACATCGCTTCCGTTGCCGGCACCGGCAAAGGCGGTCGCGTGACCAAGGAAGACGTGGTTGCAGCCGTTGCTGCCAAGAAAGCCGCTCCGGCTGCCGCGCCTGCCAAGGCTGCTGCTCCGGCCGCCGCCGCTCCTGTGTTCGCCGCTGGCGACCGCATCGAGAAGCGCGTTCCGATGACCCGCGTTCGTGCCACCGTTGCCAAGCGTCTGGTTGAAGCTCAATCGAACATGGCGATGCTGACCACTTTCAACGAAGTCGACATGACCGAAGTCATGGCCCTGCGTTCGAAGTACAAGGACCTGTTCGAGAAGTCCCACAACGGCGTACGCCTGGGCTTCATGTCGTTCTTCGTGAAGGCTGCCACCGAAGCGCTGAAACGCTTCCCGGCGGTCAACGCTTCGATCGATGGCAACGACATCGTTTACCACGGTTATGCCGACATCGGCGTCGCAGTTTCCAGCGATCGTGGCCTGGTAGTTCCGGTTCTGCGTAACGCCGAGCACATGAGCCTGGCTGAGATCGAAGGCGGCATCGCCACCTTCGGCAAGAAAGCCCGTGACGGCAAACTGTCGATGGACGAAATGACCGGCGGTACTTTCACCATCACCAACGGTGGTACCTTCGGTTCGATGATGTCGACCCCGATCGTCAACCCGCCGCAGGCAGCGATTCTGGGCATGCACAACATCATCCAGCGTCCGATGGCCATCAACGGTCAGGTCGTGATCCGTCCGATGATGTACCTGGCGCTGTCCTACGATCACCGTCTGATCGATGGCAAAGAAGCTGTAACCTTCCTGGTGACCATCAAGAACCTGCTGGAAGATCCGGCTCGTCTGTTGCTGGATATCTGATAGAAGCAGCTGCAAGCTTCGAGCAACAAGCCGCAAGAAAGGGCGGCTTGGCTTGAAGCTTGTGGCTTGAAGCTTTTCGCTAAAGAGGATTTTTTGAATGTCGCAGAAATTTGACGTAGTAGTGATCGGTGCGGGCCCTGGCGGCTACGTGGCAGCCATCAAGGCCGCTCAACTCGGCCTGAGCACTGCCTGCATCGAGAAGTACACCGATGCTGAAGGCAAGCAAGCCCTGGGCGGCACCTGCCTGAACGTAGGCTGCATTCCTTCCAAGGCGCTGCTGGACAGCTCCTGGAAATACAAGGAAGCGAAAGAAAGCTTCAACGTCCACGGTATCTCGACCGGCGAAGTCAAAATGGACGTCGCTGCGATGGTTGGCCGCAAGGCTGGTATCGTCAAGAACCTGACCGGCGGTGTTGCCACCCTGTTCAAGGCCAACGGCGTTACTTCGATCCAGGGCCACGGCAAGCTGCTGGCCGGCAAGAAAGTCGAAGTCACCAAGCCGGACGGCTCGGTTGAAGTCATCGAAGCCGAAAACGTCATCCTGGCTCCAGGCTCGCGTCCGATCGACATTCCACCGGCTCCGGTCGATCAGAAAGTCATCGTTGATTCCACCGGCGCTCTGGAATTCCAATCCGTACC
Source organism: Pseudomonas sp. 22085 (assembly GCF_052045815.1). NCBI lineage: Bacteria > Pseudomonadati > Pseudomonadota > Gammaproteobacteria > Pseudomonadales > Pseudomonadaceae > Pseudomonas > Pseudomonas sp. 22085. The sequence goes on along the minus strand of NZ_JBQEQA010000011.1, from coordinate 64,334 downwards.
TAAACGTCTGGGCGTGATCGGCGCTGGCGTGATCGGTCTGGAACTGGGTTCGGTGTGGTCGCGTCTGGGTGCAGAAGTGACTGTTCTGGAAGCCCTGGACACCTTCCTGATGGCAGCGGACACCGCGGTTTCCAAGGAAGCGCTGAAAACCCTGACCAAGCAGGGTCTGGACATCAAGCTGGGCGCCCGTGTAACCGGCTCGAAAGTGAACGGCGACGAAGTCGTTGTGAACTACACCGACGCCAACGGCGAACAGACCATCACTTTCGACAAGCTGATCGTAGCCGTTGGTCGCCGTCCGGTGACCACTGATCTGCTGGCTGCCGACAGCGGCGTGACCCTGGACGAGCGCGGTTTCGTGCACGTTGACGATCACTGCGCCACCACTGTACCGGGCGTTTACGCCATCGGCGACGTGGTTCGCGGCATGATGCTGGCTCACAAGGCTTCGGAAGAGGGCATCATGGTTGTCGAGCGCATCAAGGGCCACAAGGCCCAGATGAACTATGACCTGATCCCTTCGGTTATTTATACTCACCCGGAAATCGCATGGGTCGGTAAAACCGAGCAGGCCTTGAAAGCTGAAGGCGTTGAAGTTAACGTCGGCACCTTCCCGTTCGCAGCATCCGGCCGTGCCATGGCCGCCAACGATACCGGTGGTTTCGTCAAGGTCATCGCCGATGCCAAGACTGACCGCGTATTGGGCGTGCACGTGATTGGCCCGAGCGCCGCAGAACTGGTTCAGCAGGGCGCGATCGGTATGGAATTCGGCACCAGCGCTGAAGACCTGGGCATGATGGTTTTCTCCCATCCGACCCTGTCTGAAGCCTTGCACGAAGCAGCTCTGGCAGTGAATGGCGGCGCCATCCACATTGCCAACCGCAAGAAGCGTTAAGACACACAATAAGAAACCACGGCGGTACGGCCCGTCGTGAGCCTTGCGTGCAAGACTCACCGCGGAATGTCCGCTGGACGCAGCCTTGCGTAGCTGCACCGGGTATCCGGAAAAGCTACGCAAGCAGCAGTCACAGGTGGCGCGGCACTCATAAAGAGCGCAGCGCCGAATGCGCAGTACCTAACGAAGACGGTAAAAAGCATGAATCTTCACGAGTATCAGGGTAAGCAGCTGTTCGCTGAATACGGCCTGCCAGTTTCCACTGGTTTCGCAGTAGACACCCCGGAAGCAGCAGCAGAAGCTTGCGACAAAATCGGCGGCAACGAGTGGGTTGTCAAAGCCCAGGTTCACGCCGGTGGTCGCGGTAAAGCGGGCGGCGTCAAGCTGGTTCGCAGCAAAGAAGACGCCAAAGCCTTCGCACAGCAGTGGCTGGGCAAGCGTCTGGTGACTTACCAGACTGACGCCAACGGCCAGCCAGTCACCAAGATCCTGGTTGAATCGTGCACTGATATCGCTAAAGAGCTGTACCTGGGCGCTGTCGTTGACCGTTCGAGCCGTCGCATCGTGTTCATGGCTTCCACCGAAGGTGGCGTGGACATCGAGAAAATCGCTCACGACACTCCAGAAAAAATTCTGAAAGCCACTATCGATCCACTGGTTGGCGCTCAGCCATTCCAGGGTCGCGAGCTGGCATTCCAGCTGGGTCTGGAAGGCAAGCAGGTTGCTCAGTTCGCCAAGATCTTCGTAGGTCTGGCCAAGCTGTTCAAGGATCACGACCTGGCTCTGCTGGAAGTGAACCCGCTGGTGATCAAGGCTGACGGCGATCTGCACTGCCTGGACGCCAAGATCAACATCGACGCCAACGCAATGTACCGTCAGCCAAAGCTGAAGACTTTCCACGATCCGTCGCAGGACGATCCGCGCGAAGCGCACGCTGCCAAGTTCGAACTGAACTACGTAGCGCTGGAAGGCAACATCGGCTGCATGGTGAACGGTGCCGGCCTGGCCATGGGTACCATGGACATCGTCAACCTGCACGGCGGCAAGCCAGCCAACTTCCTCGACGTAGGTGGTGGTGCTACCAAAGAACGCGTAACCGAAGCTTTCAAAATCATTCTGTCCGACAGCAATGTCGCTGCAGTACTGGTTAACATCTTCGGCGGCATCGTTCGTTGCGACATGATTGCCGAAGGCATCATCGGTGCAGTGAAAGAAGTCGGCGTGAAAATCCCGGTTGTTGTTCGTCTTGAAGGCAACAACGCTGAACTGGGCGCTAAAGTACTGGCAGAAAGCGGTTTGAACATCATCGCTGCTACCAGCCTGACCGACGCTGCTCAACAAGTCGTTAAAGCTGCGGAGGGCAAGTAATGAGCGTCCTGATCAATAAAGACACCAAAGTAATCTGCCAGGGCTTCACCGGTGCGCAGGGTACTTTCCACTCCGAACAAGCCATTGCCTACGGCACCAAAATGGTTGGCGGCGTGACGCCAGGCAAAGGTGGCACCACTCACCTGAACCTGCCAGTGTTCAACACCGTGAAAGAAGCTGTAGAAGCCACTGGCGCCACCGCCAGCGTCATCTACGTTCCGGCTCCTTTCTGCAAGGACTCGATCCTGGAAGCAGCTTTCGGCGGCATCAAGCTGATCGTCTGCATCACCGAAGGCATTCCTACCCTGGACATGCTGGACGCCAAAGTTAAGTGCGACGAGCTGGGTGTTACCCTGATCGGCCCTAACTGCCCAGGCGTGATCACCCCAGGCGAATGCAAGATCGGCATCATGCCAGGTCACATTCACTTGCCAGGCAAGGTCGGTATCGTTTCCCGTTCCGGCACCCTGACCTACGAAGCTGTGAAGCAGACTACTGACGCCGGTTTCGGTCAGTCGACTTGCGTCGGCATCGGTGGTGACCCGATCCCGGGTTCGAACTTCATCGACATCCTGAAGCTGTTCCAGGAAGACCCGAAGACCGAAGCGATCGTCATGATCGGCGAGATCGGCGGTTCGGCTGAAGAAGAAGCGGCTGCCTACATCAAGGCACACGTGACCAAGCCGGTTGTTTCCTACATCGCTGGTGTGACTGCTCCTCCGGGCAAGCGCATGGGCCATGCTGGCGCAATCATCTCCGGCGGCAAAGGCACTGCAGACGAGAAATTCGCTGCTCTGCAAGACGCAGGCGTGAAAACCGTGCGTTCGCTGGCAGACATCGGCAAGGCCCTGGCCGAGCTGACTGGCTGGGAAGTGAAGAAGTAAGCTTCGGCTGACTTCTCTGCTCCAGCAACAGAGGCCACCTTCGGGTGGCCTTTGTCGTTTCTGGGGTTCGGGTGGACGATGGCAATTTATAAGCACTCACCCAATAACATGCAAAAACGCGACACGGAAACGTCGCGTATCGGATAGTTCGCCCTCGAACAGTGCGTTTGTCAGGCAAATTCGTTAGGCTAGCCGCCATTTTGCGTCTGCCGCCCACAAGGCATGCAACGCGCTAAACGGGTCAGTCTTATACGGATTGACAGCATTTCCCTCACCCCACAGGGAAATCCCCCTCTAAATTCCGATTCAGTAGTGTGGTATTTCCTTAATGAAAGTTTTGAAAGGTCAGGACATCCTGGCACTTGGTTTTATGACATTCGCCCTGTTCGTCGGGGCCGGCAACATCATCTTCCCGCCTATCGTCGGTTTGCAGTCCGGGCCTAACGTCTGGATCGCGGCGCTGGGCTTCCTGATCACGGCAGTCGGTCTGCCGGTGGTCACCGTGGTTGCACTGGCCAAGGTCGGTGGCGCAATGGACGCCCTGAGCAGCCCGATCGGCAAGATTGCCGGCGGCGTGCTGGCAGCGGCTTGCTATCTCGCGGTGGGCCCGTTGTTCGCGACCCCGCGTACCGCGACCGTCTCCTTTGAAGTAGGTCTGGCACCGTTGACCGGTGAGAGCCCGCTGGCACTGTTCCTCTACAGTTCGGTGTACTTCCTGCTGGTGTTCTTCATTTCGCTCTACCCCGGGCGTCTGCTGGACACCGTCGGTCGCTTCCTCGCGCCCCTGAAGATCATTGCCCTGGCCGTGCTCGGCATCGCCGCGTTCGCGCTGCCGGCCGGTGACATCGGCGTAGCCACCCCGGAATACGTCGCGGCACCGTTCTCGCAAGGGTTCATCAATGGTTACCTGACCATGGATACCCTCGGTGCGCTGGTGTTCGGCATCGTCATCGTCAACGCGATCCGCTCCCGTGGCGTCGAGTCGCCGGCGCTGATTACCCGTTACGCGATCATCGCCGGGCTGATTGCCGGTGTCGGTCTGGCGCTGGTGTATGTCAGCCTGTTCCGTCTGGGTTCCGGCAGCCACGAAGTCGCTGCGGGCGCGACCAACGGCGCCGCGGTGCTGCACGCTTACGTGCAACACACCTTCGGTTCGCTGGGCAGTGGTTTCCTAGCCGTGCTGATTTCCCTGGCGTGCCTGGTGACGGCGGTTGGCCTGACCTGCGCCTGTGCCGAATACTTCAGCCGCGTATTGCCGCTGTCCTACAAGACTCTGGTGATCATCCTGGCGGCGTTCTCGCTGCTGGTGTCCAACCTGGGCCTGACCAAGCTGATCGCGTTCTCGATCCCGGTGCTGACTGCGATCTACCCGCCGTGCATCGTGCTGGTGGCCCTGAGCTTCTGCGCCGCGTTCTGGCATGAGCAGAGCCGCATCATGGGCCCGGTGATGCTGGTGTCGTTCGTGTTCGGCACCATCGATGCGCTGAAAGGTGCGGGCCTGGCTGACTGGATGCCATCGCAACTGGCCCACCTGCCGCTGAGCGAGCAAGGTCTGGCGTGGCTGGTGCCGTGCGTGATGACTCTGGTGGTTGCCGTGGTTTGCGACCGCCTGCTGGGCAAGCGCGCCGAAGCACTCGCCTAAGATTGCCGGGCCGCCACAAGCGGCTCCCGAGCGATTAAACAGAAATGCCCCGTATCAATCGATACGGGGCATTTTTTATGGGCTTCAGGCAGTGTCTTTTTCCCCCGGCTAACGTCGAAGTGGAGCCGAAATCTTCATCACAGGGAATTGCATGTCGTTCATCCAAGCCAACCTGATCCATCTGCTGGCCGCGCTCTGGTTTGTCATCTGCTGGGGCGGTTACACCCGTTATGCCACCTGGAAGGGCCGTGACACGGCGTGCCTGGCCAGCGTGCTGCACCTGTACCGCGAAGACTGGATGCGCCGCATGCTGCTGCGTGACAACCGTATTGCCGACGCCAGCGTAATCGGCAATCTTGAACGCAACGCCTCGTTCTTCGCCTCCAGCACACTGATTATCCTGGCGGGCATCCTGACCGTGCTCGGTGCTTCCGAGCGCGCGGTGTCGCTGCTGGCAGACATTCCGATGGTGCAACAGGCCTCGCAGGGGATGTCGGAGATCAAGTTGCTGTGCCTGGCGCTGGTGTTCGTCTATGCCTTCTTCACCTTCAGCTGGTGCATGCGCCAATACAACTTCGCCGCCATTCTGGTCGGCTCGGCCCCGATGATCGGTGAGCGGCAGGTCTCGGAGCAGGAGCGCAAGGCGTTCGCCTCGCGGGCGGCGCGGGTGATTTCGATGGCGGCCAACCAGTTCAACTTCGGTCTGCGCTCCTATTACTTCGGGATGAGCATGCTGGCGTGGTTCGTCAGCCCGTGGTTGTTCATGTTGATGAGCGCAGGCGTGGTGCTGGTGTTGTATCGCCGGGAGTTTCATTCCGACGTGCTCGATGTAATGGTCTATACCCCTACAGAGGCGCCATTGCCCGAAGCGAACAAAGAGGCTGCTTGATGAGTATTCCGTTCTGGTGTGTGTTTATCAGTGCATTGTTGATCTACGTGGCGCGTATGCCGGTCGGCAAGGCCATGAAAGAGCAGGGCGGTTACAACAACCACTTGCCGCGTCAGCAGCAGGCGCAACTCACCGGTTATGGGGCCCGGGCGCTGGCGGCACATCAGAACAGCATCGAAGCCTTCGCCCTGTTTGCCGTTGGTGTGCTGATGGCACACACCACGCAGACGGCGGGATGGCTGATCGATACACTGGCGATCATCTTTGTGATCTCACGGATTTTCTATCTGTGGTTCTACCTGGCGGATATTCCCAAGCTGCGCAGTCTGGTCTGGCTGGTCGGCTTAGTGTGTTCATTGTTGCTGATGATTAGTCCGACTTTTAGAACCGTCTTGCTCTAAGCCGGCATGGGCAAAAAATCACAGGCAAAAGAAAACCCGCACTTGGCGGGTTTTCTTTTTGGCCAGCGAGAAGCGGCTTATTGCTTCTTGGCAGCTTCTTCTTGCGCTGCAGCGCTCGATTCGGCCTGATCTTTGGCGGCTTCGGCATTTTCTTTCGCCGCGTCGTTCACTTTATCCTGAGCTTCGTTCATTTTCTGCTGAGCTTGTTCAGCATGTTGGTTGGCATCTTGAGCTTTGTCCTCGGATTTTTTATCGCAGGCAGCGAGACCGAGGGAAGCGGTCAACATCAAGGCAATAGCTAAAGTCTTACGCATGGGGTGTTTCTCCTTATGGAAAATAACTACTGGCCTTAAGAACTCGCGCCCAAGGGTTAAGTTCCTCATTTGTTTCAGATATATAAGTTTGTTTTGCAATGGAACTTTTGCTGTTCTTTCCACTACCGGGAACAGCGACTAACAAGAGTAATTATCAAATGGCCGAAAACCCCGTTTTTGAGCGTGCGACACGGTTTCTCTCGGCCCTGCGTCACTGTCAGGTACTGGGATTGAAAGTGCACAGCGCCAGCCACGAAGGCCTGACGGTGGTGCTGCCGTACAGTACGCAGATCGTCGGCAACCCGCTGACCGGCGTGGTCCACGGCGGGGCGATCACTTCGCTGATGGACACTGCATGCGGCATGTCGACCCTGTGCGTGCTGCCGGAATTCGAAGTCTGCCCGACCCTCGATCTGCGCATCGACTACATGCACGCCGCCGAGCCACATAAAGACGTGTATGGCTTCGCCCAATGTTATCGAGTCACCACCGATGTGATCTTCGCTCGCGGTTTTGCCTATCAGGATGATCCCGAGCAGCCGATTGCCCATGTCGTCGGCACCTTCATGCGCATGGGCAAAGGCCTTAAAGGCACGAAAGGCTTTGGTGGCGCGATCAAGGGAGAAAGCCCATGAGCGACGACTTCAAGCAGCAACTGCAAGAGGCACACGCAAAGGGAGACTATGCGCCGCTGCTGAAGCTGATTCCCTATGCCGGGCTGATTGGTGTCGAGTGTTCGCGGGTCGGTGATGACTTGCTGTTCAAGCTGCCCGCGAACAAGGACAACATTGGTAACCCTTTATTGCCGGCGATTCATGGCGGGGTGATTGCCGGGTTCATGGAACTGTCCGCCGCTCTGCACCTGCTGATTTTCACTGGCGCGCCCGGTGTGCCGAAGATTATCGATTTCTCCCTCGATTACCTGCGGGCCGGGCAATTTCGCGACACCTGGGCCCGGTGTCAGGTCTGCCGCCAGGGCCGGCGGGTGGCCAACGTCGCGGTCACGGCCTGGCAAAGCACCGAAAGTGAACCGGTCGCGACCGCCCGCGCGCATTTCAAAATCGATGAGCCCTTGAAATCCTGAAGCACGCCCCCAACTCACAGAACAACCCGCCGCCGACCGGCAAGGTCGCGGCCAATGCCATCTGATTGGAGTTTGATGACCATGAGTGTGGAAACTCAAAAGGAAACCCTGGGCTTCCAGACCGAGGTGAAGCAACTGCTGCACCTCATGATCCATTCGCTGTATTCCAACAAGGAAATCTTCCTTCGCGAATTGATCTCGAACGCCTCTGACGCCGTCGACAAATTGCGCTTCGAAGCCCTGGCAAAGCCTGAGTTGCTCGAAGGTGGCGATGAACTGAAAATCCGTGTGAGCTTCGACAAGGACGCCAAGACCGTCACCCTCGAAGACAACGGCATCGGCATGAACCGTGACGATGTGATCACCCACCTGGGTACCATCGCCAAATCCGGCACCGCCGATTTCATGAAAAACCTGTCCGGCGATCAGAAAAAGGATTCGCACCTGATCGGTCAGTTCGGCGTGGGTTTCTACTCGGCCTTCATCGTTGCTGACAAAGTTGACGTGTACAGCCGTCGCGCCGGCACCGCCGCCAGCGAAGGCGTGCACTGGTCGTCGAAAGGCGAGGGCGAATTCGAAGTCGCCACCATCGACAAACCGGACCGCGGCACCCGCATCGTCCTGCACCTGAAATCCGGTGAAGACGAGTTTGCCGATGGCTGGCGCCTGCGCAACATCATCAAGAAGTACTCCGACCACATCGCGCTGCCGATCGAGCTGCCGAAAGAAGTGGCCGCGGCCGAAGGTGAAGAGAAGCCTGAAGTTGAATGGGAAACCGTCAACCGCGCCAGCGCCCTGTGGACCCGTCCTCGCACCGAAGTCAAGGACGAGGAATATCAGGAGTTCTACAAACACATCGCCCACGACTTCGAAAACCCGCTGTCGTGGAGTCACAACAAGGTTGAAGGCAAGCTCGAGTACAGCTCGCTGCTGTATGTGCCGGCCCGCGCACCGTTCGATCTGTACCAGCGTGAAGCGCCGAAAGGCCTGAAGCTGTACGTGCAGCGCGTGTTCGTGATGGATCAGGCCGAGTCCTTCCTGCCGCTGTACCTGCGCTTCATCAAGGGCGTGGTCGATTCCAACGACCTGTCGCTGAACGTGTCGCGGGAAATCCTGCAGAAAGACCCTATCATCGACTCGATGAAGTCGGCGCTGACCAAGCGTGTTCTGGACATGCTGGAAAAACTGGCGAAGAACGAGCCTGAGCAATACAAGGGCTTCTGGAAAAACTTCGGTCAGGTCATGAAAGAAGGCCCGGCAGAAGATTTCGCCAACAAGGAAAAAATTGCCGGTCTGCTGCGTTTCGCATCGACCAACGGCACCGATGGCGAGCAGATCGTCGGTCTGGCCGAGTACCTGGCGCGCGCCAAGGAAGGTCAGGACAAGATCTACTACCTCACCGGCGAAACCTACGCGCAGGTCAAGAACAGCCCGCACCTGGAAGTCTTCCGCAAGAAAGGCATCGAAGTGCTGCTGCTGACCGACCGTATCGACGAGTGGCTGATGAGCTACCTCAGCGAATTCGACGGCAAGAGCTTTGTCGACGTCGCGCGCGGTGACCTGGACCTGGGCAACCTGGACTCGGAAGAGGACAAGAAGGCCGCAGAAGAAGTCGCCAAGTCGAAAGAAGGTCTGGTCGAGCGTCTGAAAACCGCACTGGGCGATTCCGTTGCCGAAGTCCGGGTTTCCCATCGCCTGACCGATTCGCCGGCCATTCTGGCCATCGGCGAGCAGGACCTGGGTCTGCAAATGCGTCAGATCCTCGAGGCCAGCGGGCAGAAGGTGCCGGATTCGAAGCCGATCTTCGAATTCAACCCGAAACATCTGCTGATCGAAAAGCTCGACAAAGAGGCCAGCGAAGATCGCTTCAGCGACCTGGCGCACATCCTCTTCGACCAGGCCGCCCTGGCGGCGGGCGACAGCTTGAAAGACCCGGCCGCTTACGTGAGCCGTCTGAACAAGCTGCTGGTTGAGCTGTCGGCCTGATCAAGCTGTAGAAAAACCCGCTTCGGCGGGTTTTTTCATTCTGGAATTCAACCAATCTGGAGTCAGAAATGAGCCAAGTCACTGTACGTTCCGTGGTCTATCAGATTGACGGCCAGCCTTATGAAGGTTGCCTGGCATTTGACGCCGAGCACAAGGGCGCGCGTCCGGGCCTGCTGATGGCGCCGAACTGGATGGGTGTCAGCGCTGGCGCTGAAGAGATCGCCAAATCGGTGGCGGCCAAGGGTTATGTGGTGCTGATCGCTGACGTATACGGCCAGGCCGTGCGTCCGCAGAACGCTGATGAGGCCGGTGCGGCGATGATGCCACTGAAGAATGATCGTGCGCTGCTGCGCAAGCGTATGCAGGCCGCATTCGAACAATTGCAGAAGCAGGGCGAAGCGTCGGTCGATACCTCGAAACTGGCGGTGTTCGGTTTCTGCTTCGGCGGCTGCTGTGCGCTGGATCTGGCTCGCACCGGTGCCTCGGTGAAAGCGGCGGTGTCGTTCCACGGCACCCTGGATTCGCCGAATCCGGCGGACGCCAAGAACATCAAGGGCTCGGTGCTGGTGCTGCACGGCGCTTCCGATCCGCTGGTGCCGAAAGAGCAGTTGCCGGCATTCGAAGACGAGATGAACGCTGCTGGTGTGGACTGGCAGTTGCTGAGCTACGGCGGCGCGGTGCACTCGTTCACCGATCCGCACGCCAATGTGCCGGGCAAGATGATGTACGACGCGAAGATCGCAGCGCGTGCGTTCAAGTCGATGCATGATTTGCTGGAAGAGGTGTTCAAGGGCTGAATCGGCTGACACACTCCCACGCCTGGCGTGGGAGTGTTGCTTTACAGCGGTGTCGGCTCGCTGCGCGATTTAGGCAGCTCGATCCGCTCGACTTCCCCCGGCACCGTAGGCCAGTCCCCGGCCGCCCACTTGCGCCGCGCCTCATCGATCGCCGCCGGATCGCTCGCGACAAAGTTCCAGTTGATCCGCCGTGGCCCGTCCAGTGGCGCACCACCGAACAACACCGCGTGGCTGTCGCTTTCGGCGAACAGGCTCATCTCTTCCCCGGCCGGCAACACTACCAGCGCATGGGGTTCGACCGCTTCGCCATTCAATTGCACATCACCACTCAACACGTACAGCGCCCGCTCTTCATGCTCGGTCGGGATCAGCAGTGTGGTCGCGGTTTGCATCTTCAATTCGGCATACAGCGTAGGAGAAAGCACCGGCACCGGCGATTCCAGGCAAAAGCCTGACCCGGCGATCATGCGGATCTGTACACCGAGGTTATCGCTGACCGGCAAGGTCGAGGCCGGGTGGTGGCTGTAATGCCCCGGGCCTTGTTCGTGATCCTTGGGCGAGGCGAGCCAGATTTGCAGGCCGTGCATCTTGAAGCATTGTTCCCACAGCGGTTCGGGCGTGCGCTCGACGTGAGCGATCGCCGTGCCGGCAGTCATCCAGCTGACATCGCCGGCGCTGACCACCTGATCCGAACCCAGGCTGTCCTTGTGCTGGATCTGCCCGTCGAACAAATACGTAAGGGTCGACAGACCGATGTGCGGATGCTGTCGGATGTTCATGCCTTTGCCCGCCGGATAAACCGTTTCGAGCATGTGATCGAAAAACACGAAAGGCCCGACGCTGCGGCATTTGGCTGACGGCAGCGGGCGCAAGATCGGCTGGCCTTCGACGTCTTCGGCGCGCGGGCGGATGATCAGGGGTTGGGTGTCCATAGTCCATTCCAGGCTGGGCGGGTGATGCGTGGAGCATAACCCGCCGGTGTCGTCGGGGTGATTACTGGCTGTCGAAGCCGACGGGGGCGTGGGTTTCGATGGTGACTTCGCTGGTGGTCATCAGCTTGTGGATCGGGCAGCGGTCGGCAACACGCAGCAGTTCTTCGCGCTGGGCATCGGTGAGCACGCCCTTCAGGGTAAGGGTCACGTGCAAGGCGTACTTGCCTTTCTGTTCCTGGCTGTTGTCGCGTTTGACCTCAACGCCGACGCCGGTCAGCGGGATGTCCTTTTTCTTCGCGTACAGCTTCAGGGTCAGAGCCTTGCAGGCACCGAGGGCGGCGTCGAAGTAATCGTGCGGCTCGGGAGCCGAGCCTTCACCGCCGGCAGTCGTCGGGACATCGGCAAACAGCTCATGCTCATCGATCTGAACGGTGTGGCGAAAACCCTCGGCGGACACGGTATTGACGGTAACGGTCATGTGAACCTCGCAAGCTGTAGGAAAAGGGATTCGATCAAAAAAGACCTTGCAGGTATAGAGCATTTCCCACACAGGCGCGTTCCACTTTCTTGCCGGGTGAACCCTCGTTGCCCGGCGAGGGTCTAGGCTATGCCTGTCTGCCGGAGAATGCTTGTGTCCGTGTTTCGTTTGAGCCTTGCCGTCCTGATGGTTTTCACCGGCGCCGCCAGCGCCCGGGAATACACCTACAGTGACGCGCACCTGCATTACGTGGATTTTTTCCAGGAAACTGCCGGCATGCCGAAATTGCTCACGGCCATGAAGGAAAACTCCATTGAGCACGTGATGATTTCCGGCATTCCCGTGGCGAAGAAATGGCACGAAGACGAGCCGAAGCGCCCGCGTTATTACGCTGGCGATGATGCCGATGCCTATTGGTACAGCGCGACGGACGTGATCGTCGCCGACGCGGTGCAGAAGCTCACGCCGGAGCAGCGCCAGTCCTTTCACCCGTTTCTTTCAGGCTTCAACCCCAACGACAAGAACTCCGCCGCGCACATCCAGCGCATGCTCGATCTGTATCCCGGCTTGTGGCAGGGCATCGGCGAGGTCTTCACCCGTCACGACGATCTCACGGCACTCACCTCCGGCGACACGCCACGCGCCAATAATGAAGCCATGACCCGCATCTATCACCTGGCCGCCGAAAACGATCTGCCGGTGATGCTGCATTCCAACATCACCTCCAAGCGTGAGAAGAATCCGCTGTACCTGAAGGAAATCGAAGAGCCGCTGCGTAATCATCCGCACACCCGGTTCATTTGGGCCCATGCCGGCACCAGTGCCGAGATCCATCGTCATCAGACAAAGCTGGATTTTCTGCTGCCGACCCTGACGCGAATGCTGGAGACATACCCGAACCTGTTCATTGATCTGTCGTGGAGCCTGCTGACGCCTTATCTGCTGGATGAAAAGGAACAGCCGCGAGCCGAGTGGGTGCAACTGGTGGAGCGCTATCCGGATCGCTTCATGATTGGTTCGGACGTGGTCGGGCGATTCAACAAACTCGGTAAGGAAATTCATAGCTTCAAGCCGTTTCTCGACGCCTTGCCTGAGGCAGTCGCGAAAAAAGTCGCACGGGACAACTTCCTGGCGATCTTGCCGCGAACAGCGCTCAAGTCCGGTCAACCTGCGCTGAATCGTTAATGCCGACGGTTCGTAGGATCAAGGCCTTTTGATATCGCGTTTTGGTCTTACGCATTTTTTAAAAGGGCCGATACCTTCTAGAGCAACCAGCTGCAGGGTTGATGCAGCGCTTTTGGAAGGAACCAGAGCAATGAGTATCCGTAGTCTCAATATTGCACCCCGGGCCGGGCTGGGTTTTGGCGTGCTGGCGCTGATGGTGTTTGCCCTTGGGGCGTTCGCACTGTTGCAGATGTCGAACATGCGCGCGCAGTCCGACGAGGTCGACAACAACTGGTTGCCCAGCGTGATGGCGGTGGGCGAGATGAGCCAGGACATGCTGCGCCTGCGCGCGTTGACCATGCGCCTGTTGCTCAATCGCGATCCGCAGGCGCTGGATCAGAACGTGGCCAAGCTCAATGATTTGCGCGGTGTGCTGAGTGAAGCCCAGCAACGTTACGACATCTTGATCGCATTGCCCGAAGAGCGCGCGCTGTTCGACCGCTTCAAGGTCGCCGAACACAAGTATCTGGAGTTTCAGGCACAGGTGATGACCTTGTCTGCTCAGGGACGAGTGGAAGAGGCGGCCGCCATTCTCAATGGGCAAATGAGCCCGCTGGCGGATGAAATTGCAGTGACCCTGCGTGAACTGGTCGAGTTGAACAAGCACAACGCCAATCTGGCCACTGAGGCCGCACGTTTGGTGTTCACTAACTCGCGGGTGTGGGTCGGGGTGATGATCGGCATCACCGCGCTGATTACCATCGCCCTGGCGTTGTTGCTGACCCGCAGCATCGTGCTGCCGCTGTCGCAATCACTCAGTGTTGCGGAAGTGGTGGCCGGTGGCGACCTGACCGGGGATATCAGCATTTCCGGCAAGGACGAACCGGCGCGGCTGCTGCATGCGCTCAAGAGCATGCAGCACAACCTGCGCGACACTATCCGCCAGATCTCGGAGTCCTCCAGTCAACTGGCCTCGGCTTCGGAAGAATTGAGCTGTGTTACCGAAGACGCCACGCGGGGGCTGCACCAGCAGAGTCTGGAAATTGAACAGGCGGCCACGGCGGTCAATCAGATGACCGCTGCCGTGGAAGAGGTGGCGAGCAATGCCGTCGCGACTTCCGAGGCCTCCCGTGAATCAGATCGAATTGCCCAGCATGGTCGCGAGCAGGTCCAGCAGACCGTGTCGTCCATCGAGCTGCTGGCGGACGATGTCACGGCGAATGCCACGCAGGTGGAAGATCTGGCGCAGAAGGTCTACAGCATCAGCAAGGTGCTGGATGTGATCCGCTCGATTGCCGAGCAGACCAATCTGCTGGCGTTGAACGCGGCGATCGAGGCCGCGCGGGCGGGGGATGCCGGACGGGGTTTTGCGGTGGTGGCGGACGAAGTGCGGGCGCTGGCCCATCGCACTCAGCAGTCGACCCAGGAAATCGAGCAGATGATCGGCGGCATCCAGCAGGGCACTGATTCGGCGGTCAGCTCGATGCAGCAGAGCAACGTCCGGGCGCGCTCGACGCTGGAGCTGGCGAAGGCCGCCGGCGTTGCGCTGGAGGAAATCGCTTCGGCATTCACCTTGATCAACGAGCGCAATCTGGTGATCGCCAGTGCGTCGGAAGAGCAGGCCGCCGTGGCGCGGGAGGTTGACCGCAATCTGATGAATATCCGTGACCTGGCGATGCAGACCTCGGCGGGGGCCAATCAGACCAGCGCCGCGAGCCAGGAGTTGTCGCGGCTGGCGGTGGACCTGAACAGCATGGTCGCCAGGTTCTCGGTCTGATCAGCGTTCGACAGGCGAAAAAAAGCCCCGCATTTGCGGGGCTTTTCGTTGGATCAGCTGCCTTTGACCGTCTTGCCGTTGACCGTGCCGTCGAGGAGCATGATGTTGTACTCCTTGCCGTCGGTTTCGACCTGTTGCAGGCGAACCAGCAGGTAATCCCAGTCCTTGGCGAACCACAGGACGGTGATGCGCTTGCTTTGTGTCGGGTCGCGAACGCGCTCGACCTTGATCGCATCGATCTGGCCGGCCTTGGTTTCGACTTTCTCCGAGCCCAGCACGCGGAAGTCGTAGGTATCGACTTCGCCATCATCGACCACCTGATAGCTCATGCTTTTCTTGCCGGCGGCCACGTCATGCTGCAGCGCCAGTTGATAGGTGGATTTGTCGACCATGCCGCGGTTGAGCGGGATTTTCACCGCGTCGCCGCGGTCGGTGCCGGTCACCAGCTTGTTGGCCCAGTCGAAGTCCAGGTCAGCCTTTTTCGCCTTGCCCAGACCACCGCGTTCAAAGTGGTAGGACTGTGGCAGCAGGGTGTCCTTGTCCAGGGTCAGGGTGCTTTCCTCGGACAGGCTGGCAATCATCATCGAGGCTTTGAAGCTGAGCTTCCAGACGCCGTTGGCCTGTTTGGTCAGGCTGCGCTCGGCAGTGCCGCTCATGGGCAGCTGTTTCCAGTCGGCGGTGTAGCTGGCGGAGAACGGTTGAAGGTCTGCCGCCTGCGCGAAGGGCAGGGCGAGCAGAGCGCAAGCGAAGAGCAGGGCGCGACGCATAATATCTCCTAGTTTCGAATCAAGTGACCGCTGGCCGGCAATGGCTGGCCATCCAGTAAAGCACCTTGCTCGCCGAGGCTCAGCCGTCCTTCGGCGAACCAGCGTACGGCCATCGGGTAGATCAGGTGTTCCTGAGCGTGAACCCGGTGCGCCAGACTTTGCGGCGAATCGTGCAACTCTACCGGTATTACTGCCTGTACGACCAGTGGTCCGCCATCGAGTTCCTCGGTGACGAAGTGCACGGAGCAGCCGTGTTCGGCGTCGCCGGCCTCCAGAGCGCGCTGGTGAGTGTGTAACCCTTTGTATTTGGGTAGCAGCGACGGGTGGATGTTGAGCAGGCGACCCTGGTAGTGACGGACGAAGTCAGCGCTGAGGATGCGCATGAAGCCGGCCAGTACCACGAGTTTGGGGTTGAATTCGTCGATCAGTTCGATCAGAGCGGTATCGAAGGCCTCGCGGCCCTCGAATCCCTTGTGATCCAGCGATCGGGTGGCGATACCCGCGTCACTGGCGCGTTGCAGGCCGTAGGCGTCGGCGCGGTTGGAAATCACCGCAGCGATGCGGACCGGGCTGTCGCCGGTCCGCGTGCTGTCGATCAGGGCCTGCAAGTTACTGCCGGTGCCGGACAACAGCACCACGACATCACAGGTCTGGGACATCAGTGAGCCTTGAGGTTCTTCAGTTCGACCTGAGCCGCGCCTTCGGCAGCGACAGCGATCTGACCGATGACCCAAGGCTGCTCGCCGGCGTCACGCAGGGTGTTCAGGGCAACTTCAACGTGCTCCTGAGCCACGCAGATCACCATGCCCACGCCGCAGTTCAGCACGCGGTGCATTTCGGTTTCGTCGACGTTGCCTTTCTCTTGCAGCCAGTCGAAGACGGCCGGACGGTTCCAGCTGGCCACGTCAACCACGGCCTGAGCGCCTTTTGGCAGAACGCGCGGGATGTTGTCGAGCAAGCCGCCACCGGTGATGTGGGCCATGGCCTTGACCGCGCCGGTATCCTTGATCAGCTTGAGCAGCGGCTTCACGTAGATGCGGGTCGGGGCCATCAGCAGTTCGGTCAGCGGCTTGCCGTCGAGCTGAACGGTTTCGATGTCGGCACCGGACACTTCGATGATCTTGCGGATCAGCGAGTAGCCGTTGGAGTGCGGACCGGACGATGGCAGGGCGATCAGGGCGTCACCAGTGGCGACTTTCGAGCCGTCGATGATTTCGGCTTTTTCCACGACGCCGACGCAGAAACCGGCCAGGTCGTAGTCTTCGCCTTCGTACATGCCAGGCATTTCAGCGGTTTCGCCGCCGACCAGCGAGCAGCCAGCCAGTTCGCAGCCTGCACCGATACCGGTAACCACGGTGGCGGCCACGTCGACGTTCAGCTTGCCGGTGGCGTAGTAGTCGAGGAAAAACAGCGGCTCGGCGCCGCACACCACCAGATCGTTGACACACATGGCGACCAGGTCCTGGCCGATGCTGTCGTGCTTGTTCAGGTTCAGCGCCAGGCGCAGTTTGGTGCCGACGCCGTCAGTACCGGAAACCAGTACCGGCTGTTTGTAACCGGCCGGGATCTCGCAGAGGGCGCCGAAACCGCCCAGGCCGCCCATGACTTCCGGGCGCGCAGTGCGCTTGGCGACGCTCTTGATGCGTTCGACCAATGCTTCACCGGCGTCGATGTCTACACCGGCGTCCTTGTAGCTCAGGGAGGGTTGCTTGCTCATGATCCAGGCCTTTAGGGGAGGGGATTCAGGGGTAACGACCGAGTTCAGCGGGAGCGCCGAATCCGACAGGGGCGATTGCCTCACGCGAAGTTCGGGGTGCCCGGCTGTTGCCGGTCTGCGAAGGCGCGCGATTTTATCAGGCTTGAGGGGCAGCGGCCATCCTCACGCCGACGGGCAGGGGCATATCGATGGAAAAATTTTGCAATTGACGCTGTGGGCGACATCACGGGTGCCTGTATAAGGAACCGTCTATCGTTAGGACTGTGCAAAAACTTACCGACCGCGTGTGAATGTTTTGCGACGGCCTGTGGTCACAGGCTTGCAGAACGGTACACGCGGCCTGTTCCAGCCGCTCTTGTCGACGGGAATTCTCCATGGGTTTGTGTAAATTGCTGTTAGTGGGTGGTTTGTCGCTGATCAGCCTGGCGAGTCAGGCCGAAAATCTCAAAGGTCTCTATCAGGTGCGCGAACCGGTCACTGGCCAGTCGCCAGAGGAGCGCGATCGCGCGACCCAGGCCGCACTGGATACGCTGGTGTTGCGCCTGACCGGTGACCCGAAAGCCCCGCAAAACCCAGGGCTGGCGCCGGTTCGCAAGGATCCGCAGCAAATTATCAGTCAGTTCGGTTTCGATGCCGGGCCGCCGGAAGTGCTGAAAGTCGATTTCGACCCGGGAACCACCGAACAGGCGTTGCGCCGCGCCGGGCTGGCGCTGTGGGGCGCCAATCGGCCCTCGATCCTGAGCTGGTGGCTGAACGATTCGAGCGAAGGTACGAGCCTGGTGGGCGACGGTCAGGCCAGTGCCGCGCCGTTGCGCCGTGCGGCCCAGCACCGTGGCTTGCCGTTGCGCCTGCCGTTGGCGGACTTGAGCGAGCAATTGGTCGCAACGGCACCGGCGCTTGAAGGCGCCGACCCGGCGCCATTGCGCGATGCCTCTGAACGCTACAACGCCGATGCCTTGCTCGCCGTGCATGCCCGCGAAGAAGGCGGACAATGGCAGGCTAAATGGCAACTGTGGCTGGGCGATAAAAAAGAGGCGGGCAACGTGCAGGGCGCGGATCAGGCTGCCGTGACCGATGCGGTGATGCTGGCGGTCGCTGAGCGTCTGGCACCTCGCTTTGTTGCCAAGCCGGGCGCGTCCGGCCAGCAGACTCTGGAAGTGCAGGGCATGAATCTGGAGCACTACGCGGCGCTGCTGCGGTTACTCGAACCGTTTGGCGTGCGTCTGCAGAGTGTCGATGCCGATCGCATTCTGTATCGGGTCAACGGCAGTGCCGATCAGTTGCGGGCGCAATTATCGCTGGCGAAGCTGCAGGAGCTGCCGGCCGAGGCGCCTGCTCCGGTGGTGCCGCCGCAACCTGCTGTCGCCGGCGCGGCGCCTGTCGTTGCGCCGACACCGACACCGGCAGCACCGTCCTTGCGGTTCCGTTGGTAGGTTTTCTTTCTTATATATAAGCAATGGAGTGTTACATGGCCGATACGCGGCGTTGGTTCTGGCTCGGTGGGGTGCTCCTGCTTTGCGCGTTTGTCTGGTTGCTGCATCCGATCCTCACGCCGTTTCTGGTGGCGCTGCTGCTCGCGTACCTGTTCGATCCGCTCGTTGATCGTCTGGAGCGTCTGGGTTTGTCCCGTACCTGGGGTGTGATTGCGGTGTTCGCCTTGTTCACCCTGATCGTCACTGCGCTGTTGCTGGTACTGGTGCCGATGCTCGCCAAGCAATTGCTGCGGCTCTATGAACTGGCGCCGCAAATGCTCGACTGGTTGCAACACACCGCTGTGCCATGGGCGCAATCGAAGCTCGGCCTGTCTGACGGTTTCTGGAAGTTCGACAAGGTCAAAGCCGCCATCAGCGAGCACATGGGCCAGACCACTGACATCGTCGGTGTGGTGCTGAGTCAGGCGACGGCCTCGAGCCTGGCGCTGATCGGCTGGTTGGCGAATCTGGTGCTGATCCCGGTGGTGAGCTTTTACCTGCTGCGCGACTGGGACGTGATGATGGCCAAGATCCGCGGCCTGTTGCCCCGTGATCGCGAAGAGCGGGTGGTGGCGCTGGCGGGTGAGTGTCATGAAGTGCTGGGCGCGTTCGTGCGCGGGCAGTTGCTGGTGATGCTGGCGCTGGGTGTGATTTACGCGGCTGGCCTGATGATCGTCGGGCTGGAACTGGGCCTGTTGATCGGTCTGATTGCAGGGCTGGCGGCGATCGTTCCGTACATGGGGTTCGTGATCGGTATTGGCGCCGCGCTGATTGCCGGGTTATTCCAGTTCGGTGGCGATCTGTATCCGATGATCGGAATCGTCGCGGTGTTCATGGTCGGTCAGGCGCTGGAAGGTATGGTGCTGACGCCTTTGCTGGTGGGGGACCGGATCGGTCTGCATCCGGTGGCGGTGATCTTCGCGATTCTGGCCGGTGGCGAGCTGTTCGGTTTTACCGGTGTGCTACTGGCATTGCCGGTGGCGGCGGTGATCATGGTGCTGGTGCGGCATGTCCACGATCTGTACAAGGATTCCGAGATTTATAGCGGGGTGGATGAGCCGGAGTTGTAATCGTGAAGCGCGGGCCGTCCGGTGGATCACCGGGTTGGCCCGTCTCCTGCAGGCCATGGCGCCAAAGAAACTGTCATAAAACCAGCACGTTAACGCAAACCTTTGATTTTGCTTGGGGTCTGTCGCATTGTGCGCTCCGCTTCACGGGTATAAACTTCGCTCACTTTACACAGAGGCCACTAACGGTTCCTTGGGAACTGTTCAGTCAGCATGAAACCGATTCAGCTGCCCCTAGGTGTGCGTCTGCGTGACGACGCCACCTTCATCAACTACTACCCAGGCGCCAATGCCGCTGCACTCGGCTATGTCGAGCGTCTATGCGAAGCCGACGCCGGCTGGACCGAAAGCCTGATCTATCTGTGGGGCAAGCACGGGGTAGGGCGTACGCATCTGTTGCAGGCCGCGTGCCTGCGCTTCGAACAGATGGGTGAACCGGCGGTGTACCTGCCGCTGGCCGAGTTGATGGATCGCGGCATCGAAATTCTCGACAACCTCGAACAGTACGAACTGGTCTGTCTGGACGACTTGCAGGTGATTGCCGGCAAGGCGGACTGGGAAGAGGCGATGTTTCATCTGTTCAACCGTCTGCGTGACAGCGGTCGGCGTCTGCTGATTGCGGCGTCCACTTCGCCGCGTGAACTGCCGATCAAACTGGCTGACCTGAAATCACGGCTGACCCTGGCGCTGATCTTCCAGATGCGTCCGCTCTCCGACGAAGACAAATTGCGTGCCCTGCAACTGCGTGCATCACGTCGCGGTCTGCATCTGACCGACGAAGTCGGGCATTTTATTTTGACTCGCGGTACCCGCAGCATGAGCGCGCTTTTCGATCTTCTGGAGCAGCTCGATCAGGCCTCTTTGCAGGCTCAGCGCAAGCTGACCATTCCCTTCCTGAAAGAAACCCTGGGCTGGTAAAACCGGGGCTTTCAGCCGGTTTTGGCATATTTCAGGCGCCAGAAAACCCGCTTTCCTGTGGGTTGCACAGGCCACGTCTCGATTCAAATAGGCTTAAGCGCTTAGATGTTAACGAGAAACCGGGAAGTCACAAAAAGATCGATTGAATTTGCAAATGAGGCTGATAGCGGGCATAGTCTCGGCTTCTTTACAACTATCAGCCACGGTCGTGCCCATGCTAAAGCGCTTCGCACCCCTCGTGCCTCTCGCACTCGTCACCCTGTTGTTCGGTTGCGCTGCTCATTCACCTGTTAATCAAGAGCAGCAACAACAGGCTAAAAATTCTGCCACCGCCCAGTCTTCCGTTATTTATCAGGAAGAGCTGGACACCGAAAAAGAACTCGCCGACTTCAACGGCAAGAAGCCTTACCAGCTTCCGGTTCTGGCTGACAGCATCCTCGAACGCGGCATGTCCCTGATCGGTACCCGTTACCGTTTCGGCGGTACCTCTGAAGCCGGTTTCGATTGCAGCGGTTTCATCGGCTACCTGTTCCGCGAAGAAGCCGGCATGAACCTGCCGCGCTCCACCCGCGAAATGATCAACGTTGATGCGCCGCTGGTTTCGCGCAGCAATCTCGAGCCGGGCGACCTGCTGTTCTTCGCTACCAACGGTCGTCGCGGTCGTGTAAGCCACGCCGGGATCTACCTGGGCGACAACCAGTTCATCCATTCCAGCTCTCGTCGCAGCGGCGGTGTTCGCATCGACAGCCTGGGCGACAGCTACTGGAGCAAGACTTTCATCGAAGCCAAACGCGCTTTGGCGAACGCTCCAACCGTGGTTACCGCTCGCAAGTAATCACGCCTTTGTCGTCACGCTAATGGCGACAAGCGGTACTTCAGGGGCAATAGACCTAAACTTTACAAGGTGAAGTTAAAGTCTTACTTGAAGTTTGCCGCGTAGCCGCTAGAATCCTGATCTATATTGATGGCAAACCGCCTGCGTCCCAACGCAGGCGGTTTTGTTTTCTATCGAATCGGCAGTCAAAGCCGCAGCCAGATCAGGATGTTCTGCAAATGACGATGTCGGCCCGCTTTGCCCTGATGTTCTTCGCAGCGCTGCTCAGCGCCTGCGCCAGCCGCACTCCGCCGCCCGCGCCGGTGGTTCGCGCTCCGGTCGTGTTCGGATCCTCCCAGGCCTTTTCACCCGCTGCCGAAGACGTGCTGTTTCGCGCGCTCGGGCTGGTGGGCACGCCTTATCGTTGGGGCGGTAATACACCGGACTCAGGCTTCGACTGCAGCGGTCTGATCGGCTTTGTCTACCGCGATGCCGCAGGGATCAGCCTGCCGCGCTCGACCCGCGAGATGATCGTCATGCAGGCGCCGAACGTCGGCAAGGAAGGCTTGCAAACCGGCGACCTGATCTTCTTCGCCACCAACGGCGGCTCTCAGGTCAGCCATGCGGGGATCTATGTCGGGGAAGGGCGCTTCGTTCACGCGCCGGCCACTGGCGGCACGGTGAAGCTGGACAGCTTGTCGAAAGCCTATTGGCAGAAAGCCTATCTGAGCGCCAAGCGCGTTCTGCAGCCAGAGCATCTGGCGCATAACCCGTAGTCCAGATACATAAAAACCCGTGGGAGCTGAATGGCTCCCACGGGTTTTTTTATGCCTGCAACACGCTAGCGGGTCGCTGACACCCGCCACACCTTGTTCCCCACATCATCGGCTACCAGCAATCCACCTTGCTGGTCGATCACCACGCCGACCGGGCGACCCAAAGCGTTCTCGTCCTTGTCGAGGAAACCGGTCAGCACGTCCACTGGCGTTCCGCTCGGCTTGCCGGCGGCAAACGGCACAAAGATCACCTTGTAACCGCTATGCGGTTTGCGGTTCCACGAGCCGTGCTGGCCGATGAATGCGCCTTCCTTGAACTGTGCCGGCAGGCGGTTGCCCTCGGCGAAGGTCAGGCCCAGTGATGCGGTGTGCGGGCCGACGGCGTAGTCCGGAGCGATGGCCTTGGCCACCATGTCCGGGCGCTGTGGTTCCACGCGCACATCGATGTGTTGGCCGTAGTAGCTGAACGGCCAGCCATAGAAGGCACCGTCCTTGACCGAAGTGATGTAGTCCGGCACCAGATCGCTGCCTATTTCGTCGCGCTCGTTCACGGCGGTCCACAGCGCACCGCTTTGCGGCTCCCAGGCCAGGCCGTTGGGGTTGCGGATGCCCGAGGCGAAGATCCGATGATTGCCGGTGGCGCGGTCCACCTCCCAGATCGCCGCGCGGCCTTCTTCCTGATCGAGACCGTTTTCGCCGACGTTACTGTTCGAGCCGACGGTGACGTACAGCTTACTGCCGTCTTTGCTGGCGATGACGTTCTTGGTCCAGTGATGATTGAGCGTGCCGCCCGGCAAATCCGTGACCTTGATCGGCTGGCTCTTGATTTCGGTCGCGCCGGGCTCGTAGTTGAAGCGCAGCAGGCGATCGGTATCGGCCACGTACAGATCGTTGCCGACCAAGGTCATGCCGAACGGCGAGTTGAGGTTCTGCAGGAACACCGTGCGGGTTTCGGCCACGCCGTCATGATCGGCATCGCGCAGCAGGGTGATGCGGTTCGGGCTGGGCACGCCGGCACCGGCACGGCCCATGACTTTTTTCATCACCCAGCCACGAATGCCCTTGCTGTCGTCCGGTTTTGGCGGGGCGTTGGTTTCTGCCACGAGTACATCGCCGTTTGGCAGTACGTAAAGCCAGCGCGGATGATCGAGATTTTCGGCGAAAGCCGCCACCTGAGTGCCTGCCGCTGCCGTCGGCTTCGCGCCGGCCGGCCAGCCAATGGCCGGGGCGATGTTCACCGTCGGGATCAGGGTCTTGTTCGGTTCGGGCAGTTTGGGTGACGGACCGGTGCCGTCGGAGACTTGCAGGCTGGAGGATTCACCACAGGCGGCGAGCCCTCCGGCGATCATGATGACGAAAACGAACTGGGGCTTGCGCATTGCTGATCTTCCCTATGAATGCATTCCTAATCATAGAGAAGCGCACAAGCCCGATGGTTCAACCCTCAGCCGCGGGCTTCCTTGAACAGCACGGCAATGCCGGGGTGATAGTTGCCGGCTTCGCTGCGCAATTTGCGGTAGGCGTAGGGAAAGTACCAGGCGACGGCGCAGGAGTGTTCCTTTTGCAGGTCGTCGACCATGTCCTGCAACTCTTCCGGGCTGGCGCTGTGCTGGGCTTTTTGCGGGGCGACGAACAGGCAGCCGAGTTTCAGGTCGCTGGCGTAGCTGATGCGCTTGGCGTCGCTGGTGATATCCGCCAGGGCCTGGGTCAGATTCAGGCTGGTGACGCGCGGCCAGCGTTGGGTGGCCTGAATGAAGGCGCGATCTTCGGCCCCAGCGATAAACAGGTCGGCGCGGGCATTGCGCTCGCCTTCTTCGTTTTGTTTGCGGGTGGCGGTGTCGCGCAGGGTGACCAGTTCGGCCATCCAGGCAGCGGCCGACAGCAGGCCGAGGTTGGCTTTTTCGTCGTGCCAATAAGGTGTGTCATTGTCGCCGCGCACGGCGTTGTAGCGGTCGATACAGTCAAACCAGCGTTCCAGCACCGGGCGCAGGAATTCCAGCCGCGGATTGCTGATGATCATGCCTTGCATGGTGCTCTCCCTTGTTATTGTGATGTGCTCTCTGCAGTCAAAAAGCATGGCTCTTTGATATCACTCATGGCAGTGTGGCACAAGATTGGCGTCAGTTAATTGATCGACGGCAGATATTCGCCGCACAAGCCCCTCTTCAATTGACGCTCCACCCCCAACCCTCTAACCTTCGCGGCTTGTTTCAGGTGCTCTGTGGCGCATGTCGACAGAGTGAAACAGGGAAGCCGGTGAGGCGGGTCTTCGAGCGAAGAACCCTCACGATCCCGGCGCTGCCCCCGCAACGGTAAATGAGTAAAAGCTGCGCCTGATGCCACTGCTTAACAGCGGGAAGGCGCGCAGCCAGGCACCAGCCGCTCATGAGCCCGGAGACCGGCCTGATCCATCCAGCGGCATCACGGTGGGCGATGCCAGGCTTGTTGCCGTCTATTCTTGTGCCTGCCCGCCGTTATCCAGCCTCAACGGAGAGCTCCCCCATGACTGATTCCCCCGAACGCGACGAGCGCCACCTGGCGCGCATGCAGCGCAAAAAAGCCGTGATCGACGAGCGCATCGCCAATTCGCCAGACGAGTGCGGCTTGGTGCTGGTGCTGACCGGCAATGGCAAAGGCAAAAGCAGCTCGGCGTTCGGCATGCTCGCCCGCGCCATGGGCCACGGCATGCAGTGCGGCGTGGTGCAGTTCATCAAGGGGCGCAACAGCACCGGTGAAGAGCTGTTCTTCCGTCGCTTCCCCGAGCAGGTACGTTTTCATGTGATGGGCGAGGGCTTCACCTGGGAAACCCAGGACCGCCAGCGCGACATCGCCGCCGCCGAAGCGGCCTGGGAAGTCTCCCGCGAACTGCTGCGTGATCCGTCGATCGGTCTGGTGGTGCTCGATGAACTGAACATCGCGCTCAAGCACGGTTACCTCGATCTGGATCAGGTGCTCAGCGATCTGCAAGCGCGTCCGCCGATGCAACACGTGATCGTCACCGGCCGCGCCGCCAAGCCGGAAATGCTCGAGATGGGCGACACCGTCACCGAAATGGGCATGATCAAGCATGCCTTCCAGGCCGGCATCAAAGCGCAGAAAGGCGTCGAACTTTGAATCAACCACGTCACTGCCCGGCGGTACTGATCGCCGCACCGGCTTCCGGTCAGGGCAAGACCACCGTCACCGCCGCGCTTGCCCGTCTGCATCGCAATCAGGGGCGCAAAGTCCGCGTATTCAAGTGCGGCCCGGACTTTCTCGACCCGATGATCCTCGAGCGCGCCAGCGGTGCGCCGGTCTATCAATTGGACATGTGGATGGTCGGCGAGCAGGAAAGTCGTCGCCTGTTGTGGGAAGCCGCCGCCGAAGCCGATCTGATCCTGATCGAAGGCGTGATGGGTTTGTTTGACGGTACGCCGTCGAGCGCCGATCTGGCGCGGCATTTCGGTGTACCGGTGCTCGGCGTGATCGATGGCACGGCCATGGCCCAGACCTTCGGCGCACTGGCCCTGGGCCTGGCGCGCTATCAGCCGGACTTGCCGTTCGCCGGCGTGCTGGCCAACCGTGTCGGCACCGTGCGTCATGCGCAGTTGCTGGAAGGTAGCCTCACTGAAGGCCTGCGCTGGTACGGCGCGTTGTCCCGGGAAACCGGGATCGAACTGCCGAGCCGCCATCTCGGTCTGGTGCAGGCCAGCGAACTGAATGACCTCGATGTGCGCCTCGACGCCGCCGCCGAAGCGCTGGCCGGCACTTGCGAGGTAGCGCTGCCACCGGCCGTGGAATTCGCCGCGCCAGCAGTCGTTGAGACCGAAAAGCTGCTCGAAGGCGTGCGCATCGCCGTCGCCCGCGACGAAGCTTTCGCCTTTACCTACGGCGCCAGTCTTGATCTGTTGCGGGCGATGGGCGCCGAGTTGAGTTTCTTCTCGCCGATCCGCGATACGCAATTGCCCGAGGCTGACAGCCTGTACCTGCCCGGCGGTTATCCGGAATTGCACCACGTGGCACTGGCGCAGAACACCCCGATGGTTGAAGCGATCCGCGCGCATCATGCGGCCGGCAAACCGCTGCTTGCCGAATGTGGCGGCATGCTCTATCTGCTCGACTCGTTGACTGATGTCGAAGGCACCCGCGCTGAGCTGGTCGGCCTGTTGAGTGGCGACGCCGTGATGCAAAAGCGCCTCGCCGCGCTGGCGCTGCAAGAGGTTGACCTGCCGGAAGGCCTGTTGCGCGGCCACACCTATCACCATTCCCTGACCACCACCGAACTGACACCGATTGCCCGTGGCCACAGCCCCAACGGCGGGCGCGGGGCGGAAGCGGTGTACCGGCAAGGTCGGATGACCGCCTCGTACGTGCATTTCTATTTCCCGTCGAATCCTGCAGCTATCGCAACATTATTTGCGCCGGACCATAAGGCTCCCATCGCTGGCAAGCCAGCTCCCACAGTGGGCGGTGTGATGTCTGAAGAAACGCAAACCCTTGCGGGAGCTGGCTTGCCAGCGATGGGGCCATGACCGACAACGCCTTCACTGACGCCGAGCGCGAAGCGGTCTACCGCGCCATCGCCGAACGCCGCGACATGCGCCACTTCAGCGGTGGCAAGGTCGAGCCTGAGCTGTTGCGCCGCTTGCTTGAGGCCGCACATCAGGCACCGAGTGTCGGCCTGATGCAGCCGTGGCGATTCATCCGTATCAGCGACCGCGCGTTGCGTGGCCAGATCCAGAACCTGGTTGAAGAAGAACGCGTGCGCACTGCCGAAGCCCTCGGCGAGCGCAGCGACGAGTTCATGAAGCTCAAGGTCGAAGGCATCAACGACTGCGCCGAAGTGTTGGTTGCCGCGTTGATGGATGATCGCGAGCGGCATATTTTCGGCCGCCGCACGCTGCCGGAAATGGACATGGCCTCGTTGTCCTGTGCGATCCAGAACCTGTGGCTGGCCGCGCGTGCCGAAGGGCTGGGCATGGGCTGGGTGTCGCTGTTCGAGCCACAGGCGCTGGCCGATCTGCTGCAACTGCCGGCCGGGGCCAAGCCGCTGGCGGTGCTTTGCCTGGGGCCGGTCAAGGAATTTTATCCGGCACCGATGCTGGTACTCGAAGGGTGGGCGCAGGCGCGTCCGCTGAATGAGCTGCTGTATGAAAATTTTTGGGGAGTGAGTCAATGAGTGTGGCGTTGTTGAGTGTCGCCGCGGTTGCGCTGGATGCGCTGCTGGGTGAACCGAAACGCTGGCATCCGCTGGTGGCGTTCGGCAATTTCGCCGGGCGTATCGAGCAACGCTTCAATAGCGCTGGTCGTGGTTGGCGCAGCCATGGTGTCACCGCGTGGGTGATCGCGGTGTTGCCGCTGACCCTGCTGGCCACGGCGTTTTCCTGGGCGCCGTATGTGGGCTGGGTCGTCGAGATTCTTGCGCTGTATTGCGCCCTCGGCATGCGCAGCCTGGGTGAGCACGTCGAGCCGGTGGCCAAGGCCTTGCGCGCCGATGATCTGCAAGAGGCGCGCAAGCGTGTGGGTTATCTGGTCAGCCGTCAGACCGATGAGCTGGACAGCACCGCCGTCGCCCGCGCCGCCACCGAGTCGGTGCTGGAAAACGGCAGCGATGCAGTGTTCGCCGCGCTGTTCTGGTTTGCCGTGGCCGGTGCGCCGGGCGTGGTGCTCTATCGTCTGAGCAATACGCTCGACGCAATGTGGGGCTATCGCAACGAGCGCTTCGAGCGTTTCGGCTGGGCAGCGGCAAAAATCGACGACGTCCTCAACTACATTCCTGCGCGGCTGGTGGCGTTGACCTACGCCTTGCTCGGCAAAACCCGACTGGCGTTGAAATGCTGGCGCACCCAGGCGCCGAAATGGGACAGCCCGAACGCCGGCCCGGTGATGGCCGCCGGCGCGGGTGCCTTGGGCGTCGAGCTGGGCGGCCCGGCTATTTACCACGGCGAGCTGCACGAGCGTCCGCAACTGGGCGAGGGCGCGCCGGCGGATGCCGATTCCATTGATCGCGGCTGGCAATTGGTCCAGCGCGGGGTATGGTTATGGCTGCTGATTCTCTGCGTGGGGGCTGAATTCTATGCTTGAACACGGTGGCCGGTTGCGCAGGGCGGCGCTCGAATACGGCATCGCGGAAGAAGACTGGCTCGACCTGTCTACGGGCCTGGCGCCGTGGCCGTTTCCGGTCCCGGAGATCCCGCTGCGGGCCTGGGCGCGTTTGCCGGAAAACGATGACGGCCTGGAGCAGGCGGCCTGCGATTACTACGGTGCCAGCCAGGTGCTGCCGGTGGCCGGTTCGCAGATGGCCATCCAGTTGCTGCCGCGATTGCGCCGGGCCGGCAAGGTCGGCGTGCTGTCGCCGTGTTACGCCGAGCATGCCGAAGCCTGGCGGCGCAGTGGTTATGTCGTGCGTGAAGTGCTGGAGCAGGAAGTCGACTTCTTTCTCGACAGCCTCGACGTGCTGGTGGTGGTCAATCCGAACAATCCAACAGGCCTGAACCTGACTCCGGCGCGTCTGCTCGACTGGCACGCGCGGCTGGCCCAGCGCGGCGGCTGGCTGGTGGTCGATGAAGCGTTCATGGACAACACGCCGCAGTTGAGCCTTGCCCCGCATGCGCATCAAGTGGGTTTGATCGTACTGCGCTCGTTCGGCAAGTTTTTCGGTCTGGCCGGTGTGCGGCTGGGGTTCGTGCTGGCCGAGCGCAAGTTGCTCCGGTTGCTGGCCGAGCAGGTTGGTCCTTGGGCGGTCAGCGGACCGACCCGCGTGCTGGGTCAGGCCTGTCTGCGCGACACAGAAGGCCATACCCGTCAGCGCATCCGCAGCGACGAGGCCAGCGAACGATTGGCTGCGCTGCTTGAGCGCCACGGCTTCAAACCGCAGGGCGGCTGCGCGCTGTTTCAGTGGCTGATCACCGAACAAGCCGCCGCGCTGCACGAATTCATGGCCCGACGCGGCATTCTTCTGCGTCTGTTCGCGCACAACAGCAGCCTGCGATTCGGGCTGCCCGCCGATGCCGCCGACGAGGCGCGCCTTGAGCAAGCCCTGCAAGCATTCGCCAAGCATTGCTCCATGGAAAAACCAGCATGACCACATTAATGGTGCAGGGCACCACCTCCGACGCCGGCAAAAGCACGCTGGTGACGGCGCTCTGCCGTTGGGCCACCCGTCAGGGCGTTGCGGTGGTGCCATTCAAGCCGCAGAACATGGCGCTCAACAGCGCGGTGACGGCCGACGGCGGCGAAATCGGCCGCGCGCAAGCGGTGCAGGCCCAAGCGGCGTTCCTCGAACCGCACACCGACATGAACCCAGTGCTGCTCAAGCCCAACAGCGACACTGGCGCCCAGGTGATCATCCACGGTCGCGCGGTCACCAGCATGAACGCCGTCGCTTATCACGACTACAAAGCGATCGCCATGGAGGCCGTGCTCGCTTCCCACGAACGTTTGAGTGCCGTCTATCCGCTGGTAATGGTCGAAGGCGCGGGTTCGCCGGCAGAGATCAATCTGCGCGCCGGCGACATCGCCAACATGGGCTTCGCCGAAGCGGTGGATTGCCCGGTGCTGCTGATCGCCGACATCAATCGTGGCGGGGTGTTTGCCCATCTGGTGGGCACGCTGGAATTGCTGTCGCCGAGCGAGCAGGCACGGGTCAAAGGCTTCATCATCAATCGTTTTCGTGGCGACATCGCTTTGTTGCAACCGGGTCTCGACTGGCTGGAACAGCGCACCGGCAAACCGGTGGTGGGCGTGCTGCCGTACGTGATGGACCTGCATCTGGAGGCCGAGGACGGCATCGACCAGCGCCAGACCGACAAGGCTGAGCAAGTCCTGAAAGTGGTGGTGCCGGTGCTGCCGCGCATCAGCAATCACACCGATTTCGATCCACTGCGCCTGCATCCGCAGGTGGATCTGCAATTCATCGGGCCGGGGCAGGCGATTCCGCCGGCCGATCTGATCATTCTCCCAGGCTCGAAAAGCGTGCGCAGTGACCTGGCGTACCTGCGCGCCAATGGCTGGGAATCGGCTATCCGCCGTCACCTGCGTTACGGCGGCAAATTGCTGGGAATCTGCGGCGGTCTGCAAATGCTCGGCGAGCAGGTGCACGATCCGCTGGGCCTGGAAGGCGCGCCGGGTTCCAGCGCCGGTCTGGGGTTGCTGGCGTTTGAAACGCAGCTCGAAGCCGAGAAGCAGTTGCGCAATGTGCGCGGGCGTCTGGCGCTGGAAGATGCCGAGGTCAGCGGCTACGAAATTCATGCCGGCGTGACCACGGGAGCGGCGCTGGAAAATGCTGCCGTGCATCTGGACGACGGCCGTTGTGATGGCGCGCAAAGTCTCGACGGGCAGATTTTCGGCACCTACCTGCATGGACTGTTCGAATCGCCGGCGGCCAGTGCCGCGTTGTTGCGCTGGGCCGGTCTGAACGATGTGCAGGATGTGGATTACCACGGCCTGCGCGAACGCGATATCGAGCGCTTGGCGGACCTGGTGGAGAAGCACCTCGATACCGATCTGTTGTGTGAACTCTGTGACATCCAGGCTGGATGTGATGGCCTCTTCGCGGGCAAGCCCGCTCCCACAGGTTGCTGAGGTGTACTCAAATGCCATGTTTGGCCTAAATCCATTGTGGGAGCGGGCTTGCCCGCGAAGAGGCCAGTTGTCTCAACGAATTTTTTTCAGGATGCCTCCATGCTCCAGTTGATCCTCGGCGGCGCCCGCTCCGGCAAAAGTCGTCTGGCTGAAAAACTCGCCACCGACAGTGCGCTGGCCGTGACGTACATCGCCACCAGTCAGCCGCTGGATGGCGAGATGAATGAGCGCGTCGCCCATCATCGTGCGCGTCGTCCCGTCGAATGGGCGTTGATCGAAGAGCCGCTGGAGCTGGCCCGGGTACTGCGCGAAAACGCCGGCCCCGAGCGCTGCCTGCTGGTGGATTGCCTGACGCTGTGGCTGACCAATCTGCTGATGCTCGATGACGCCGAACGACTCGCCGCCGAACGCGAGGCCCTGCTCGAATGCCTGGCGTCGCTGCCGGGTGAAATCATTTTTGTCAGCAACGAGACCGGAATGGGTGTCGTGCCGCTGGGCGAATTGACTCGCCGCTACGTCGATGAAGCCGGTTGGCTGCATCAAGCTCTGGCCGAGCGTTGTCAGCGAGTCGTCCTGACGGTCGCCGGCCTGCCCCTGACTCTGAAAGGACCTGCGTTATGACCCAAGCCTGGTGGCTGAACCCGTGCAGACCGGTGGATACGGACGCCGTTGAAAACGCCGCGGCGCGTCAGCAGCAATTGACCAAACCCGCCGGCTCTCTTGGCCGGCTCGAATCGGTGGCGGTGCAACTGGCCGGATTGCAGGGCCAGGTCAAACCGACACTGGATCAGGTCTGGATTGCGATTTTTGCCGGTGACCACGGTGTTGTCGCCGAAGGGGTTTCCGCGTTTCCGCAGGAGGTCACCGGGCAGATGCTGCTGAATTTCGTCAGCGGCGGCGCGGCGATCAGCGTGCTGGCGCGACAACTTGGCGCGCAGCTGGAAGTGGTGGATCTGGGCACCGTGACTCCGTCGCTGGACCTGCCGGGTGTGCGCCATTTGAACATCGGCCCGGGCACGGCGAATTTCGCCAAGGGCGCGGCGATGACTCGGGCCCAGGGTGAACTCGCCTTGCAGGGCGGTCGCGATAGCGCGCTGCGGGCGAAAGCGGCAGGCGCGCAATTGTTCATCGGCGGCGAAATGGGCATCGGCAACACTACCGCCGCCAGTGCGCTGGCCTGTGCTTTGCTCGACTGCCCGGTGGCACACCTGACCGGCCCCGGCACGGGGTTGAATGCCGAAGGCGTCAGCCACAAGGCGCAGGTGATCGAGCGCGCGCTGGCGCTGCATGCGGCACAGCGCGGTGATGCACTGCAGACTCTGTTCAATCTCGGCGGCTTCGAGATTGCTGCATTGGTCGGCGCGTATCTGGCCTGTGCTCAGGAAGGTGTGGCGGTGCTGGTGGACGGTTTCATCTGCACGGTCGCCGCACTGGTGGCGGTGCGCCTGAATCCAGCCTGCCGTGAATGGCTGCTGTTCGGTCATCGCGGTGCCGAGCCGGGTCATCGTCATGTACTGGAGACCCTTGGCGCTGAACCGCTTTTGGAACTGGGTCTGCGTCTGGGCGAGGGCAGTGGTGCGGCGCTGGCGGTGCCGCTGCTGCGTCTGGCCTGCGACCTGCACGGTCAGATGGCGACCTTCGCCGAAGCCGCGGTGGCGGACCGCCCGGCATGACCTTGCGTCTGGATCTGTTGCGCCACGGTGAAACCGAACTCGGCGGCGGCCTGCGCGGCAGCCTCGACGATGCGTTGACCGAAAAAGGCTGGGCGCAGATGCGTGAGGCGGTGAGCGGGCATGGGCCGTGGGATCGGCTGGTCAGTTCGCCGTTGCAGCGTTGCGCGCGGTTTGCTGAAGAGTTGAGCGCGCAGCGGGATCTGCCGGTATCTCTGGACAAGAATCTTCAGGAGCTGCATTTCGGTGCCTGGGAAGGGCAGAGCGCGGCGGCGCTGATGCAGACTGATGCTGAAGCGCTGGGGCTGTTCTGGGCCGATCCCTATGGCTTTACTCCGCCGCAGGGTGAGCCGGTCAGCGATTTCTCTGCGCGGGTGCTGGCGGCGGTGATGCGCCTGCACGCGGCGCACGCGGGTGAGCGGGTGTTGCTGGTCAGTCATGGCGGCGTCATGCGTCTGTTGCTGGCGCAGGCCCGTGGCTTGCCCCGTGAACAACTGCTCAATGTCGAAGTCGGCCACGGCGCGCTGTTTTCGCTGATCGTCGAGGCCGACGGTTCGCTCAGGGAAGTGCTCTGACATGCTGCCTCTGTGGATCGCCCTGCAATTTCTCAGCAGCCTGCCGATTCGTCTGCCGGGCATGCCGGCACCTGAACAGCTCGGCCGCTCGCTGCTGTTTTATCCGCTGGTGGGCTTGCTGTTCGGTGTGATTCTCTGGGCGCTTAACATTGCTCTGGCCGGCGCACCTTTACTGTTGCATGCCGCGTTGTTACTGACGGTGTGGGTGCTGCTCAGCGGGGCGTTGCACCTTGATGGTTTGGCGGATAGCGCCGATGCATGGCTCGGCGGTTTCGGTGATCGCGAGCGCACGCTGACGATCATGAAGGATCCGCGTAGCGGGCCGATCGCGGTGGTGACGCTGGTGCTCGTCTTGTTGCTCAAGTTTGCCGCGTTGCTGGCGTTGATCGAGCAGCAGCAGGGGATAGCGTTGATCATCGTGCCGCTGATTGGCCGGGCGGCGTTGCTCGGACTGTTTCTCACCACGAGCTATGTGCGGGCCGGCGGGTTGGGGCAGGCGCTGGCCGATCATCTGCCGCGCAAGGCGGGTTGGCAGGTGCTGGCGGTGAGTGCGACGGCGTGTGTGGTGATCGCCGGGTTCAACGCTGTCGTGGCGTTGCTGCTGGCGGTTGTCGTGTTCATCTGGCTACGGCATTTGATGGTGCGGCGACTGGGCGGAACCACCGGTGATACGGCCGGTGCGTTGCTGGAATTGCTGGAGATGTCAGTGCTGGTCGGGCTGGCCTTGTTTTGATAAGTAACTTTGATCTGTAACTTGATTTAACACAGTCGCGGGTATATACACGCATCATGCTTCCATCTCAGTGTTTGTGCACCAACTTGCGTCGCGCCGCGCGTGGCGTCAGCAGGCATTACGACGGCGCTCTCGACGGCTTCGGGATCAACGTTGCCCAGTATTCTTTGCTGTGCAATCTGCAGCGGCTGGATCAACCGAGCATTTCCGAACTGGCCGAGGCGATGGGCCTGGATCGCAGCACCCTCGGGCGCAATCTGCGGGTACTGGAAGGCGAGGGGCTGGTGGCGCTGGCTGAAGGCGAAGACATGCGCAACCGCATCGTCCGGCTCACCGAAACCGGTGCGCAACGCCTGGCAGCGGCACTGCCAGCCTGGGAAGCGGCGCAACAGCGGTTGATCGACCGACTGGGTGCCGAGAAGCGTGAAACCTTGCTGCGGCTATTGGATGAACTGGCCTGAGGGCCGGTTTTTCCGAATCTAAGCGGGTATATACCCGCGACTGGAGAATAATAATGAGTTCGATGTGGCGTACGTGCGGTTGGGTGTTGCTGGGGAGTGCGCTGATTCTGGCGTTGTCATTGGGCGTGCGGCACGGCTTCGGACTGTTCCTGTCGCCGATGAGCGCCCAGTTCGGCTGGGGCCGTGAAGTGTTCGCCTTTGCCATCGCCTTGCAGAACCTGATCTGGGGCCTGGCGCAACCGTTTACCGGCGCGCTGGCCGACCGCTTTGGCGCTGCGAAAGTGGTGCTGATCGGCGGGGGGCTCTACGCCTTGGGCCTGGTGTTCATGGGCCTGTCGGAAACCGCGTTGGGCTTGTCCCTGAGCGCTGGCCTGCTGATCGGTATCGGTCTGTCCGGCACCTCGTTTTCGGTCATTCTCGGTGTGGTCGGCCGCGCGGTGCCGCCGGAAAAACGCAGTATGGGCATGGGCATTGCCAGCGCCGCCGGGTCTTTCGGCCAGTTCGCCATGCTGCCGGGTACTCTCGGGCTGATTGGCTGGCTCGGCTGGTCGGCGGCATTGTTGGTGCTGGGGCTGCTGGTGGCGCTGATCGTACCGCTGGTGAGCATGCTCAAGGACAAGCCGCTGCCGGTACTCGGCCATGAACAAACCCTGTCCGAAGCCTTGCGCGAGGCCTGCTCGAATTCCGGGTTCTGGTTGCTGGCCTTCGGCTTTTTCGTCTGTGGTTTTCAGGTGGTGTTCATTGGCGTGCACCTGCCGGCGTATCTGGTTGATCAGCATCTGCCGGCCACCGTCGGCACCACCGTGCTGGCGTTGATCGGCCTGTTTAACATCTTCGGCACGTACACCGCCGGTTGGCTCGGTGGGCGGATGTCCAAGCCGCGTCTGCTGACCGGGCTCTATCTATTGCGCGCCGTGGTGATCGTGTTGTTCCTGTGGCTGCCGGTGACGACGACTTCGGCCTATCTGTTCGGCATGACGATGGGCTTCCTGTGGCTGTCGACGGTGCCGTTGACCAACGGTACGGTGGCGACCTTGTTCGGCGTGCGAAACCTGTCCATGCTCGGCGGCATCGTGTTTCTGTTCCATCAGTTGGGTTCGTTCCTCGGCGGCTGGCTGGGCGGGGTGGTGTATGACCGGACCGGGAGTTATGACTTGATCTGGCAAGTGGCGATTCTCTTGAGCCTGTTGGCGGCAGCGCTGAACTGGCCGGTGCGCGAGCGTCCGGTCGAGCGCCTGCAACCGCGTGCGAGCGCTGCATGAACCGTTTCTGGCCGCAGATCGTCGTCACCGCACTCGGCGCCGCGTTGCTGGCGCTGGTGTGGTGGGGCTGGCATCAGGGCGGGCTGGCGCTGATGCAGTTGGGCATGGGTGCTTGCTAGATCGGCGGGAGGGCGAGTAACGTCGAGGTCTGACGATTGCTCAAGGATGCCCGACATGCTCAAGCGCTGGTGTGCTGTTCCCGCGTTGCTGATGGCGTTGACCGGACTGGCCCAGGCCGCGGACTGTCCGGATCTGTTGCAAGGTTCGTTGCCCAAGTTGCGGGCCAAGGAATCCATCGACCTGTGTCAGCGTTACGCCGACAAACCGCTGGTGGTGATCAACACGGCCAGCTTCTGTGGTTTCGCGCCGCAGTTCGAGGGGCTCGAAGCGCTCAATCAGCGCTACAAGGCCCAGGGCCTGGAAATGCTCGGCGTGCCTTCCAATGACTTCAAGCAGGAGTCCAAGGACAGCGCCGAGACCGCCAAGGTCTGCTACGCCAACTACGACGTAACGTTCACCATGACCGAACCGCAGAAGGTGCGGGGTGACGATGCGACTCACTTGTTCCAGGTGCTGGCCAGGCAGAGCAGTGCACCGAAGTGGAATTTCTACAAATACGTCGTCGACCGCCAGGGCAAGGTGATCGCCAACTTCTCCAGCCTGACCAAACCGGATGATCCGGAATTTCTCGCAGCCATCGAGAAAGCCATTGCCTCCCAGCCGCTGAAACCCTGATCGACACCCATCAAAAAGCCCCGCCTCTGTGAAGAGAGCGGGGCTTTTTAGTGGGCGAGGCATTAGCCTCGCCGTGCAGCATCAGAAGCGGTAGGTTGCGCCGACACCAAAGCCGTTTGCCGAGTTTTCATACTGCGAGTTGTAGCTCTGGCCACGATCGTTTTCGTTGCGAATGTTGACCTTCTCTTCCTTCAGGTACGAGTAGGCAACGTCGATGGTCAGGTCTTCGGTCGGGCTCCAGCCGGCACCGATACTGAAGATGGTCCGGTCGCCGGTCGGGATGCGTGGCGAACGGTCGACGTTGTTGGTTGGCGACTGGTCGAACGTCAGACCGGTACGCAGTACCCATTCCTTGTTCAACTGGTAGGACGTACCGATGGCGTAAGCCCAGGTGTCATGCCAGTTCTGTTCTTCGGTGATCTCGCCGAACTGGCCAGCCAGCAGAGGCTGTACGCCGGAGTTCTTGACGGTGATCTTTTCCAGCTGGCTCCAGCGGGTCCAGGTGGTACCGGCGTAGACGTTCCAGCGATCGTTGATCGCCTGGGTGACCGAGAGGTCCACGGATTCAGGCGTGGTGATCTTCAGCGAAGCGTCGTACTTCTGGTTCGCACCCAGGCCGATCGCGCCCAGCACACCGTAGTTGACCTTGGTGTTGCCTTCGAGCTTGTAGTCGACTTTCGAGTGGTAGGTCAGACCCAGGCGAGTGCTGTCGGTAGCCTGTACCAGCACGCCGATGTTGTAGCCCAGTGCAGTGTCGTCGCCCTTGATCTTGACCTTGCCGTCCGGCGCAGCCTGAGTGATCGACAGGTTGGATTCCAGCGAGCCGTCGATACGGTTGATGGTCGGGCCGAAACCGATCGACACCACGTCGTTGAACTTGTAGCTGACGGTTGGCTGGAAGGTGATGATCTTGACTTCGGACTTGCTGCCGAAGTAACGGCCGGCGAAGCCGTTTTCATAGTCGGTGATCAGGCCGAAGGGTACGTACACACCCAGACCGAATGCCCAATGCTCGTCGATCGGCTTGACGTAGTAGCCCATAGGTACGGAGGTGAAGGGCACCATGTCGCCTTTGTTGCTGCCGCCGTTCGGGCTGGAGCTGGCGTCGCTGATATCGGTTTTTGCATCGAGGAATGCAACGCCACCGGTGACTTGTTCGCGCGTGATGCGCGACATGCCGGCAGGGTTGCCGTAAACAGTGCTTGCGTCGTCGGCAGAAGAAGATCGCCCGGCGTACCCAGTCCCCATCCCGCTGATGCTGTGTTCGTTGATGGCAAAGCCAGCCGCGAAGATCTGGGTGGATGCCACGGTTACGGCAAGGCTAAGGGTGGTTTTGAGCATGACTTTTTTCATTATTAGAACTCCTGGTGATCACCGGGGCGAAAATTACCAACATTTTCGTCCCGGCGCTATAGTCCGTATGCCTTGAGTTAGAGCGGTTTTGTAGGACAATCCGACCAAATTCGCTGCGTGTTGGGCGATGTTGCGAAACCGCTGGGTCAGCAAGCGACCTGATTCAACGGTGAAACACAGGTTTGCCAGGCGCAGGTGAAGTCGCGCAGACGACCTTGAGGCTGGAAGGTCTGACGCCAGATACGCGCCATGCCCAGAAGATCGTCCGGCTCGGGGAGGGTAGGGTTTTGTTCTTCGACCAGCAGCCAGGCGATGGCTGTGGCATAACGCAAATTGACGGTCAGTTCGAGGTGCGGGCCGCTGAGGAAAGCATGCTGGCTGGCGAGGCCGCGAACCAGGCTGGCGCGTTCCGGATCCAGCGCCAGGTAATGGTCCCAAAGGGCCTGGTGACGATGCTCGGCTATCCGGTACAGGCCGTGGCCACGGCGGTCATGCAGGGCTGAACCGAGGGCGGACTGGCTGGCGGCAATACCCAGCAGCAGGGATTCGGCGGTTGCGCAGTGACGTCCCAGGTAGATCAGCGTAGGACGGATCACATAGCGGCACAGTTCGCTGGCAGCGATACCCATAAATCCCTCGGATCTTGTTATCGGGCGGCGAGCCTGAAGGGGAGCTTGGCAGCTGTGGATCGACTCAGGCTCGCCGGAAGCGGATCACGCCGCTTGAGTTGAAGTGTAGTGTCATATTCACGACGTAAAGGCCTGTTTTTAAAATATTTCCGGCGAGGCGTTATAACCGTTATATCGGTTGGTGCTTAAGCGAAAAGGGTAAGGGTGAAATATCGGGCAATAAAAAGCCCCGCATTTTCAGCGGGGCTTTTGCTTTTGCAGCCATTTAGGCCTCTCAGGCGATCAATGCCTGACGGGTGCGATCAATCACGGCCTGCAGCGGTTCGGCGCTGGAGTATTGATCGGGGTACAGACGCTCGCTGTGGCGGGCGATCCCGTGTTCATTGACCACGGTGAAGCTGAAGCAGCCTTTGCGAGCGGCCATGATCAGGCAGTTCATTGGGGCAAAAGCGTTGGTTAGGGTGCGAATGGCATCCTGAGTCTGGATTTGAGTCGACATAGTTATTAGGTGTTCCTACAAATGACACGGATAAGAACCGTGCAACGTTAAAACGTTCCAGTAACGTCAACCACCATTGGTCGAACGAAGAACCCGACTGGAACAAGGCAGCCAGTTCGAGCGCTATAAAAGTTGGCGCGCTTGGGCTGGCAGGTAGGTACTTAGGAGGACAGGCAACACATCGAGGGCAGAGGTTCTGGGCCCGGGGTGAAGATCCTGATCAATTTGCAGGTTGGTTAGGTCAGAGTAAATGGTCTTCGCAACACCCTTTGCATTCAGTTCAAAGGCTGTGTCGTCGCAAGATTTACCTGGAAACCATCGAGGGGTCGATCCCGCTTTTTTCGGTGAAGGCTTCTGTGAGAGAACCTTGACCGTGGGGGTGTATTCGACCGGAATTGACTTTCAGCTTGGTACTAACGCCGCGGATACTAACCGAACGCTCCAAAGAAGGCAAACCCGCTGAACAAAAAAATCCCGAGATATCGCCCAGGCCTTGAAACTTGCCCCGATCCGGTTCAGATCATGACCGTCGGTCGCCACAACCTGGCAGGCGCGGAAGCTCGACGCAGAGGCCTATCCCCAGGCCGAATGCCAAAACGACCCGAAAAGGCGCATCGATATAACCGCGTAACAGGTACTTGTGCACATTAGTTGCGCAGACTGTAACGGCGCTGTCATAACGATCCTGACCCTGGTGGCTGCCTGTAACGAAAGTTTAAGTCAATGAAAAACATCGCTTTTTTTTACTGGTGAAAAAATCGTCAGTTTGACTGAGAGCCCCATTCCATAAGGCTTTGCGACGAGTCAGGGGCGGTTGTCCACTGAGTTATCCACAGCTTCTGTGGATTGTCCCGAGCGCTTGCTCTAGCACGGGCGTGCCGGGTTTTTTTCGACTTTACCTGTGCGAAAAAAAGAGTAGAGTGGCGCGCCTTCCGATCTGCCCCACAGTGCTTTATGAAGTTTCGTTCAGCTACAGACTCTGTTACCTCCCAACCCCCTCGTGTTACCGCTCCCAAGCGATTTTCCGTGCGCGTGGCCGAATGGCTGCTGGACAGCCCGCGACTGGGCGATAGCCAGAACGCCAAACACCTCGCCGGCCGCCTGCTCAAGCAACCGGCCCGGGAAGGGGTGGTCGCGGCGCAGAGTCGCCTCGGCCAGTTGATGTGCCGCGAGTGCGGCAATGCCCGGGATCGGCGGATCGGCCAGGACCTGCTGCGCCAGGCCGCCCGTGCCGGTGACCGACGCGCGCAACAGGAACTCGGCCTGATCGAAGACTGAGCTGTCCAAGACCAGACGCCTTGGTTAACCTTCAGGCTTTATCGGATTGGCGGGAATCACTATGGCGATGGACTTGACCAGCATCCTGCTGGGGCTGGCAGGTGCGGCGGTGCCGCTGCTGGCACTGGCCTGGCAACTGCAACGTCGGGCCAGTCAGAACCAGTCTGAAGTCGCGTTGCTCGAAGAGCGGCTGGCCATGGCGCAGATGGCCCAGGATGGCCTCACTGCTCAACTTGAAGCCTGCCGCGATGAAATCGCCGACCTCGGCCAGGCCAATGCCGCCAAGCAGGCGGATCTCGCCGCCGTGCGCCGGGAAGTCGAGCTGCTGCAGATCGAGCGCGATGACGCCCGTGACGCCGCCCACGCCTGGAACCTCGAGCGCGCCAACAAGGAAGCTGAATTGCGCCGCCTGGACGCCCAGGCCGCTTCGCTGAATGCCGAATTGCGCGAGCAACAGGAAAGCCATCAACAACGCCTGGATGACCTGCAAGGTTCCCGCGACGAGCTGCGCGCGCAGTTCGCCGAACTGGCCGGCAAGATCTTCGATGAGCGTGAACAGCGTTTCGCCGAAACCAGCCAGCAACGCCTCGGCCAATTGCTCGACCCGTTGAAGGAGCGCATCCAGTCGTTCGAAAAACGCGTCGAGGAAAGCTACCAGGCCGAAGCCCGCGAGCGTTTTTCGCTGGCCAAGGAACTGGAACGCTTGCAACAACTGAACCTGCGCCTGAGCGACGAAGCGACCAACCTGACTCGCGCTCTGAAGGGCCAGAAAACCCAGGGCAACTGGGGCGAGCTGATTCTCGAGCGCGTGCTTGAGCATGCCGGGCTGGAGAAGGGGCGCGAGTACCAGACCCAGGTCAATCTCAAGGGGCCGGATGGCGAACGTTTCCAGCCGGACGTGATCATTTACCTGCCGGGCGACAAGCAGGTGGTGGTCGACTCCAAGGTCAGCCTCACCGCCTATCAGCAATACGTGGCGGCGGACGACGAGGCCATCGGCCAGATCGCCATGAAGCAGCACGTGCTGTCCTTGCGCAGCCACGTCAAAGGCCTGGCCGGCAAGGATTACAAACGTCTGGAAGGCTTGCACAGCCTCGATTTCGTCTTGCTGTTCGTGCCCATCGAAGCGGCGTTTTCCGCTGCGTTGCAGTCTGAGCCGGCGCTGTTTCAGGAAGCATTCGACCGCAACATCGTGATTGTCAGCCCGACCACGCTGCTGGCAACGCTGCGGGTCATCGACAGTCTGTGGAAGCAGGAACGCCAGAGCCAGAATGCCCGGGAAATCGCCGAGCGCGCCGGCTGGCTGTACGACAAGTTCGTGTTGTTCATTCAGGATCTGGACGAAGTCGGCAATCGCTTGCAGCAACTGGACAAGGCCTACAGCGCGGCGCGCAACAAGCTGACGGAAGGGCGCGGCAACCTGGTCAGCCGCAGCGAGCAGCTCAAGTTGCTCGGCGCACGAGCCAGCAAAAGCTTGCCGGCGGATCTGCTGGAACGCGCGATGACCGACGCCGACGGCCTGGTCGAGCTGCCTGAATAAGCCGCTCTGCTAGAGCGGCAAGTAGCGACTCAACAACGCCCGCAACGCCGCCGGTTTCACCGGTTTGGCCAGGTAATCCAGCCCCGCTGCGTGCACCTGGGCCACGGTTTCCGGATGCCCGTCGGCGCTGATCACCACGCCCGGCACCGGCTCGCCCAGCCTTGTGCGCAACCACGCCATCAACTCGGTGCCGGTTTCGCCGTGATCCAGGTGATAGTCCACCAGTGCCAACTGTGGGCGCACGCCCTCGTCGAGCAGTGCCGCGCATTCTTCTCGGTTGCGCGCCGTCCACACCTGACAGCCCCAGCGCGTGAGCAGGCTGTTCATGCCGATCAGAATGCTGTCTTCGTTGTCGATGCACAGCACCTGCGCGCCGCTGTGCAATTTACCGTTTATTTCCACCGCCGCGGTTGGCTGCACGGTCTGCGCTTTGGCCAACGGCACACGA
This sequence comes from Pseudomonas sp. 22085, assembly GCF_052045815.1. Classification (NCBI taxonomy): domain Bacteria; kingdom Pseudomonadati; phylum Pseudomonadota; class Gammaproteobacteria; order Pseudomonadales; family Pseudomonadaceae; genus Pseudomonas; species Pseudomonas sp. 22085. The sequence continues at coordinate 22,447 of NZ_JBQEQA010000011.1, read as the reverse complement.
ACGCTGAACACGCTGCCGCGCCCCGGCCATGAGCGCACGCGCAAGGTATGGCCGAGCACGCGGCACAGGCCATCGGCGATCGCCAGGCCCAGGCCCAGGCCTTTTTCGGCGCGGGTCTGGTGACTGTCGAGGCGTTTGAACTCCTCGAAGATCACTTGCTGTTTGTCCTCCGGAATCCCCGGTCCGCGATCCCACACTTCCAGACAGATTTCGCCTTTACGCCGACGCACGCCCAGCAGCACCGGGCCTTTTGCGTAGCGGAACGCGTTGGTGAGGAAATTCTGCAGAATGCGCCGCAGGAGCTTGATGTCGCTGTCGATGCGCAACTGACTGCCCCGTACCCGGAAGCTCAGGCCCTGTTCCTGGGCCAGTGCCTTGAACTCCGCGCCGAGAATATCGAACAGCTCATTGACCGCGAAAGGCTTGCGATCCGGATTGATCTTGCCGTTCTCCAGGCGGGAAATGTCCAGCAGATCGCTGATCAGGTCTTCGGCCGAACGCAGTGAACTGTCCAGATGCTGCACCAGTTTCTGCGCTTCCTCGCTCAAGCCGTCCGCCTGATGGGAGAGGGCGGCGGAGAACAAACGTGCGGCGTTCAAAGGCTGCATCAAGTCGTGGCTGACCGCTGCGAGGAAACGGGTTTTCGACTGGTTGGCCGCCTCGGCATTGCCCTTGGCTTCGGTCAGTGCGACGTTGAGTTGCGACAGTTCCTGGGTTCGTTCGCTGACCCGTTGCTCCAGCCCTTCGTTGGCTTCGGTCAAGGCCTGTTCGGCTTCGCGGAACGCGGTGATGTCGGTGAAACTCATGACGAAACCGCCGCCGGGCATCGGGTTGCCGATCAGTTCGATCACCCGGCCGTTGGGGAACAAACGCTCGGACGTGTGAGCACGACCCTGACGCATCCAGTGCAGGCGCCGGGCGACGTGAACTTCCGCTTCACCGGGGCCGCACAAACCACGCTCGGCGTTGTGGCGAATGATGTCGGCAATCGGCCGGCCAACGCTGATCAAGCCGTCCGGGTAGTTGAACAGCTCCAGATAACGGCGGTTCCAGGCCACCAGCTTGAGCGACTGGTCGACCACGCTGATGCCCTGAGTAATGTTTTCGATGGCGCCTTGCAGCAGCGCGCGGTTGAACTGCAGCACTTCCGACGCTTCGTCGGCGATCCGTACCACGTCCTCCAGCTGCATTTCCCGACCTTCGATGGCGGCTTTTACTACAGCTCGCGTCGAAGAGGCGCCGAGGACACCTGCCAGCAATCGTTCGGTGTGAGCGATCCATTCGCCGTCAGCGTTCTGATTCGGGTTGAAGCCTTTGCCTTGGCGGTAAGCGAAGCGAATGAAACTCTGCCGGGCGCGTTCTTCACCGACAAAGCGTGCCGCCAGTTGCAGCAGGTCGTCGATCTGCACCGCCAGCATCGAGCGTGCGCTTGGCCTTGCGCTGATCTCCTGACCGATGAAGCGCCCGGCCTGCCAATGCTCCGACACCCGGGTGCGCGACAGCACCGAGACCCAGGCAAACAACGTGAAGTTGCCCGCCAGCGACAGCACCACGCCTTGGGTCAGCGGGGTAATCGGCAGGTTCAGCGGGTTGCTGTGCAGCCAGGCGAGGCCGGGGAAACTGTCCAGCGACCAGCCGAGGCTGCGCGCAGCGATCGGCAGGACCAGGGTGTAGAACCACAGGAACGTACCGGCGGCGAGGCCGGCGAACACGCCGCGGCGGTTGGCCTGTTTCCAGTACAGCGCGCCGAGCATTGCCGGGGCCAGTTGAGTGACCGCCGCGAAAGCGATCTGGCCGATGGTTGCCAGGCTCGCAGTGGAACCGAGCAAACGGTAGCTGACGTAAGCCAGCAACAGAATCACCACGATGCTGACCCGGCGCACCGAGAGCATCCACTGGCGGAACACTTCGAACGGGCGCTCGGCATTGTTGCGGCGTAGCAGCCACGGCAACAGCATGTCGTTGGAGACCATGGTCGACAGCGCCACGCTCGCCACGATCACCATGCCGGTGGCTGCCGACGCACCGCCGATAAACGCCAGCATCGCCAGCGCCGGATGAGCCTGGGCCAACGGCAGGCTGATAACAAAAGAGTCGGGGATGACCGAGTTGGGCAGCATCATCTGACCGGCCAGGGCGATCGGGACTACAAACAGCGCGGCCAATGCGAGGTAGGCCGGGAACACCCATTTGGCCAGGCGCAGATCCTGCGGGTCGATGTTCTCGACCACTGTCACGTGGAACTGCCGGGGCAGGCAGATGATCGCCATCATCGCCACGCCGGTCTGCACCACCATCGAGGGCCAGTTGATGGTTTCTTTCCAGTATTCCTCAAGGCGCGGGGCGAGCATCGCCTGATTGAACAGGTCGTCGAAACCGTCATACAGCCCGTAGGTGACGAAAGCGCCGACGGCGAGGAAGGCAAACAGTTTGACCAGCGATTCAAAGGCAATCGCCAGCACCATGCCCCGGTGGTGCTCGGTGGCATCGAGGTTGCGCGTACCGAAAACGATGGTGAACAGCGCCAGCACCAGCGACACGATCAGTGCCGTGTCCTGGGCGCGGGTGCCCATGGCGTCGGCGCCGGCACCGATCAGCAGATTCACGCCGAGGACGATGCCTTTGAGCTGCAAGGCGATATAAGGCAGGACGCCAACCAGGCAGATCAGCGCGACGACCACCGCCAAGGACTGGGATTTACCGTAGCGGGCGGCGATGAAGTCGGCGATGGAGGTGATGTTCTCCTGTTTGCTGATCATCACCATTTTCTGCAGCACCCACGGCGCGCCGAGCAACAGCAGGATCGGCCCCAGATAAATCGGCAGGAATGACCACAGTTGTTCGGCGGCCTGGCCGACCGCGCCGAAAAACGTCCAGCTGGTGCAATAGACCGCCAGCGACAGGCTGTACACCCAGGCACGCACCCGTGGCGGCAGCGGCGTGCTGCGACGGTCGCCGTAGAAGGCGATGGCGAACATGATGGCCATATAGGCCAGGGCGACGGCGGCGATCAGCCCGGTGGACAACGACATGGAACACTCCCGACAGAAAACGACCGGACTCGCGCCCGGTCAGACAGTCTCGCACGGGCGCGGCGGTTAGTCAGTGTCGACCAAGGTCGTGACGCGGCGGGGTGTCGCAGGAACAGAACCGGGCAGTTTTGTGGTCAGTCCGTTTTCAGCGCGATGTCGATCAAGCGGTGCAGCTCTTCGACTTCCAGCGGCGCTGCCGAAAACAGAATGCGGAACACCACGGGGGACACCACCAGATTGATCAGCCGATCCACGCTCGGCGCCGGTTCCTTGGGATGGCGCTCGATGATGGTCTGCAACTGCGCGCCGATGATCGCCACGCAGTAGCCCGGCGTTGCACTCGCCTGCACGTCGCGCATCATGTTGCGCCCGGGTTCCGAGCTCATTTCATCGAGGTATTGTTCGGCCCACGCGCGGATATCGCTGCGCAGGCTGCCGGTTTCCGCCGGCTCGCTGTCGGGACGCATGCGGGCGAGGGCGACGTCGGCCAGCAAGGTCGCCAGATCGCCCCAGCGCCGATAGATCGTCGACGGCGTCACACCGGCGCGCGCCGCGATTTGCGGGACGGTCACCGTTGAGCGCTCCTGTTCTTGCAGAAGCGCGCGGACTGCCGAATGAATCGACTCTTGCACCCGGGCACTGCGACCACCCGGGCGTAAACCTTCTTTAATAGCCATGCAGCAGACCTTAACACAAAGAATTTGCTTTAAGCGCAAGCCGAGAGCACACTCCGCAAAAGCAAAAAATTAGCTTTTGCGGAGTGTGCCCATGACCAGTCTTGCTTCCAACCGTTCCAGCCTGTGGTTTCTGGCGATCACCTTACTGAGTTTTCTCGCCGCTTCCACTGCGCCGACGCCGTTGTATCACCTGTATCAGGATCAGCTGCATTTTTCGGCAGCGGTACTGACCCTGATTTTCGGCGTCTACGCCCTCAGTCTGCTGGCCGCGTTGCTGACGGTCGGGTCGCTGTCGGATCACCTGGGACGCAAACCGGTGATCTTCACCGCCGTGACGCTCAATGCGCTGGCGATGCTGTTGTTCATCTATGCCGACAGCGTGGGTTGGCTGATCGGCGCGCGAGTGCTGCAAGGTTTCGCCACCGGCATGGCCACCGCCGTGTTGAGCGCGACACTGCTGGACACTGATCGTCAGCAAGGGCCGTTGATCAACAGCGTTGCGCCTTTGCTGGGCATGGCGTTGGGCGGCATGGGCTGCGGTTTGCTGGCGGAATTCGCCCCGGCGCCGTTGCAGTTGACCTATTGGTTGCTGCTCGCGCTGTTTGTGTTGCAAGGCATTTATGTCTGGCGCCTGCCGGAAAGCGTCTCGCCGCAGGCCGGAGCGTGGGCCTCGTTACGGCCGACCCTGCACGTGCCGGTTCAGGCCCGCTCGACGCTGTGGCGAGTGTTGCCGCTGAACACCGCGACCTGGGCGCTCGGCGGATTTTATGCCTCGCTGGCGCCGTCGCTGGTGCGCACGGCCACCGGCTCCACCTCCAATCTGATCGGCGGCGCGACCGTGGCGGCGCTGACCGTGACCGGTGCATTGATGATCTTCACGTTGCGCAATCGTCCTGCCTCCCGCGCGCTGCAACTCGGGGCGAGTCTGCTGCCGGCCGGTATCGTGCTGATTCTGTTGGGCGTGCACAGCGCCAGCCTGTCGCTGTTCTTCTTCGGTACGCTGGTGGCCGGTTGTGGCTTTGGCTCCGGTTTTCTCGGAGCGGTGCGCACTCTGGTGCCGTTGGCATTGCCTCATGAGCGTGCGGGTTTGATGTCGGCATTTTATGTGCTGAGTTACCTGGCGTTCTGCCTGCCGGCGTTGCTGGCCGGGCACTTCACCCACAGTGTGGGTCTGCTGGCCACCACCGATGTGTATGGTGCAGTGCTGATCGTGTTGGCGGTCGGTGCGCTGTTGATGAGTTTCCGGGCGCAAGCGGCGAAGACCTGCAGCGCTCCATAAGCCCGTCGGATTCGGTTAGCCTTGGCCAGCCCCACTTCTTCTCACGGATCGACGCATGAAGATTATCCGCAGCAAAACCTTCACCGCCGAGCGCGCCTGGGGCGCGCTCGACATCGCCAACATGAACGGCATCACCACGCGCCTGCACTGGACCGATCAGCCTTACAAATGGCACGTCAATGACGGTGAAGAAGTGTTTGTGGTGCTCGACGGTCAGGTGCTCATGCACTATCGCGAAGCAGGTGAGGAGAAGCAGGCCTTGCTCGACGTTGGCGACATCTTTTACGCGTCCATTGGCACTGAACACGTCGCTCATCCTCAGGGCGCAGCGCGGATTCTGGTGATCGAAACCGAAGGCAGTGTCTGACTGCATATCTACAAAACAGATAACAGTTAGAGATATTACCCGTTATATAGATATTCGATTTAGTTCTACCATGGACTCAACCTCACCTGAGGACAGGAGTTCATAATGATTTGCCCCAATAGCGTCAAACCCGGCATCAAGCCATTCAGCCAGCTTCAGCACCCGCTTGAAGTGATCCGTCAATTCACCCCGAACTGGTTCGCCGCCACCATGGGTACCGGCGTGCTGGCGTTGGCGCTGGCGCAATTGCCGGTGTCCATTCCCGGCCTGCGCGCCGTGGCCGAAGGGCTGTGGCTGTTCAACATTCTGTTGTTCGTGCTGTTTACCGCTGCCTACGCCGCCCGCTGGATTCTGTTCTTCGACGAGGCGCGGCGGATCTTCGGCCACTCCACGGTTTCGATGTTCTTCGGCACCATTCCCATGGGCCTGGCAACCATCATCAACGGCTTTCTGCTGTTCGGTCTGCCGCGCTGGGGCGACGGCGTGATTCAGCTTGCCGAGGTGTTGTGGTGGCTGGACGTGGCGATGTCGCTGGCCTGCGGTGTGCTGATCCCCTACATGATGTTTACCCGTCAGGAACACAGCATCGATCAGATGACCGCCGTCTGGCTGCTGCCGGTGGTGGCGGCAGAAGTGGCCGCGGCCAGCGGTGGACTGCTGGTGCCGCATCTCGCTGATGCGCACTCGCAACTGGTGGTGCTGGTGACCAGTTACGTGCTCTGGGCCTTTTCCCTGCCGGTGGCGTTCAGCATCCTGACCATCCTCTTGCTGCGCATGGCCTTGCACAAGCTGCCCCACGAAAACATGGCAGCCTCGAGCTGGCTGGCCTTGGGGCCAATCGGCACCGGCGCCCTGGGCATGTTGCTGCTGGGTGGCGACGCCCCGGCGATCTTCGCGGCCAATGGTCTGACAGGCATCGGCGAAATGGCTTCGGGCCTGGGCCTGGTTGCCGGGATCACACTGTGGGGTTTCGGTCTGTGGTGGATGTTGATGGCGCTGCTGATCACTTTGCGTTACCTGCGTGACGGCATTCCGTTCAACCTCGGCTGGTGGGGCTTCACCTTTCCGTTGGGCGTGTATTCGCTGGCAACCCTGAAACTGGGCAGCACCTTGCACCTGACGTTCTTCAGTGTGGCCGGTTGTGTGCTGGTGGCGTTGCTGGCGGTGATGTGGCTGATCGTCGGCAAGCGCACGCTGCAAGGTGCGTGGCGCGGCGAGCTGTTTGTTTCACCGTGCATTGCAGGTTTGAAGAAATAACCTGCGAAGATTAGGTAATGTGTGGCCTGGATCGCGGTTCGAGATTCTTATAAGCGTAGCCAGGCCACTGACTACCTTCTCTTTCCAAAAACAACAGGGTCACACGGAAGATGAGTCACCCCTCACAGTTCAACCTGCTGCGTACCCGGCGCTTCCTGCCGTTTTTCATCACCCAGTCGCTGGGCGCGTTCAATGACAACGTGTTCAAGCAGTCGCTGATCCTCGCCATTCTCTATCGGCTGACCATCGAGGGTGACCGCTCGATCTGGGTCAACCTGTGTGCGTTGCTGTTTATTCTGCCGTTCTTTCTGTTCTCGGCGCTGGCCGGGCAGTTCGGGGAAAAATTCGCCAAGGATGCGTTGATCCGTCTGATCAAACTGGCGGAAATCGCCATCATGGCCGTGGGATCCGTCGGCTTCCTGTTCGATCACCTGTCATTGATGCTGGTGGCGCTATTCGCCATGGGCACGCACTCGGCGCTGTTCGGGCCGGTGAAGTATTCGATCCTGCCACAGGCCTTGCGCGACGACGAACTGGTCGGCGGCAACGGGCTGGTGGAGATGGGCACGTTTCTGGCCATTCTGGCCGGGACCATTGGGGCCGGGGTGATGATGTCGTCGGCCAATTACGCGCCGGTGGTGTCCGCCGCGATTGTCGGCATCGCGGTGCTGGGTTATCTGGCCAGTCGCAGCATCCCGCGCGCAGCAGCGGCGACCCCGGAAATGCGCCTGAACTGGAACATCTTCAGTCAGTCCTGGGCGACCCTGAAACTGGGCCTGGGACAGACGCCTGCGGTGTCGCGTTCGATTGTCGGCAACTCGTGGTTCTGGTTCGTCGGGGCGATTTATCTGACGCAGATCCCGGCTTATGCCAAGGAGTGGATGCACGGCGACGAAACCGTCGTTACCCTGATTCTGACGGTGTTTTCGGTCGGTATCGCACTGGGCTCGATGCTGTGCGAGAAGCTGTCCGGGCGCAAAGTCGAGATCGGCCTGGTGCCGTTTGGCTCGTTCGGGCTGACGGTTTTCGGGCTGTTGCTGTGGTGGCATTCCGGTGGAATTCCAGAAAGCACTATCGGCCATAGCTGGACCCAAGTGCTCGGTTTTGGTCATGCCTGGGCGGTGTTGATCGACGTGCTGGGGCTCGGGATCTTCGGCGGTTTCTACATCGTGCCGCTGTACGCGCTGATCCAGTCGCGCACCGCCGAGAACGAGCGGGCGCGGGTGATTGCGGCCAACAACATTCTCAACGCGCTGTTCATGGTGGTTTCGGCGATTGTCACCATCGTGTTGTTAAGCGTGGCCAAGCTGTCGATTCCACAGCTGTTCCTGGTGGTGTCGCTGCTGAACATCGGCGTTAACGCCTACATCTTCAAGATCGTCCCCGAGTTCAGCATGCGTTTCATGATCTGGCTGCTCAGCCATTCCATGTACCGCGTGGAGCATCGCAACCTTGAGGCGATTCCCGATGAGGGCGCGGCGTTGCTGGTATGCAACCACGTGTCGTTCGTCGATGCCTTGCTGATTGGCGGCGCGGTGCGTCGGCCGATTCGCTTTGTCATGTACTACAAGATCTACAACCTGCCGGTGTTGAACTTTATCTTCCGCACGGCGGGGACGATTCCTATCGCCGGACGCCAGGAAGACATCCAGATCTACGAAAAAGCCTTCACCCGGATTGCCCAGTACCTGAAGGAGGGTGAGCTGGTCTGCATCTTCCCGGAAGGCAAGTTGACCGCCGATGGCGAGATCAACGAGTTCAAGGGCGGGCTGACGCGGATTCTCGAAGAAACGCCGGTGCCGGTGATTCCGCTGGCGTTGCAGGGGTTGTGGGGGAGTTTCTTCAGCCGCGATCCCAATAAAGGACTGTTCCGGCGCTTGTGGTCGCGGGTGACGCTGGTGGCGGGTGCACCGGTCGCCGTTGAAGCAGCGCAACCGGCGGAGCTGCAGGTGTTGGTCGGGGAATTGCGCGGGACTGTCAGATAATCATTGGCCGTGCCGGCCTCATCGCGGGCAAGCCCGGCTCCCACAGGCTCTCCAGAGAACATGAGCTTTGTGCACAACCGAAAACCTGTGGGAGCGGGCTTCCCCGCGATGAGGCCAGTGGCTTAAGCGCTGACCTTGAGCCCGATCAGTCCGGTGACGATCAACGCGACACTGGCCAGGCGAATCAACGCCATCGATTCGCCAAACAAAATGATCCCGGCAATCACCGTGCCCACGGCACCGACCCCGGTCCAGATCGCATAAGCCGTGCCCAGCGGTAGTTCCTTCATCGCCAGACCCAGCAAGCCCAAGCTGACTGCCATGGCGGCAACGGTGAGAACGGTCGGAAGCGGACGGCTGAAGCCATCGGTGTATTTCAGGCCGACGGCCCAGCCGACTTCGAACAGGCCGGCGAAAAACAGAATGATCCAGGACATGAAAAGCCTCCATCGATTGACGGGGCCGTCCCCAGATTGAAAACTCGATTGAGCCGCAGGGTCGTCCCCGCGTGGCGCACATACTACCTAAAAATGTGCGCCGCACCGCGATCCGGAATCAGTCGGCCGTCTGTTGCGCCAGCGTTTCACGGTCTTGTTTTTCGCTCATCCGCCGGAAGTACGTCGAAAGCAGTGCCCCGGAAATGTTGTGCCAAACACTGAACAGCGCACTCGGCACCGCCGCCAGGGGCGAGAAATGCGCACTGGCCAGCGCAGCCCCCAGCCCCGAGTTCTGCATGCCGACTTCCAGTGCCAGGGACTTGCGCTGTGGCAGAGGCAGGCCGAACAGGCGCCCGGTGAAGTAACCCAGCAAATAGCCGAAGCTGTTGTGCAGCATCACCACGGCCATGATCAGCAGACCGGATTCGGCAATTTTCGCCTGGCTGGCGGCAACCACGGCAGCGACGATGATCACGATGCTGACCACCGACACCAACGGCAGCACTTCCACCGCGTGGCGCACCTTGTCACCGAGCACGCGTTGCGCGACCACGCCGAGGACGATTGGCAGCAGCACCACTTGCAGGATCGACCAGAACAGTTCCATGAACGAAACCGGCAACCAGGCCGAGGCCAGCAGCCAGATCAGCGCCGGCGTCAGCAACGGGGCGAGGAGGGTGGTGACGGCGGCGATGGCCACCGACAGCGCCAGGTCGCCACGGGCCAGCCAGGTCATGACGTTCGAGGAGGTGCCGCTCGGGCAGCAACCGACCAGAATCACGCCGACGGCGATTTCCGGCGGCAGATGAAAGATCTGGCACAGCAACCACGCCATCCCCGGCATGATCACGAAATGCGCGACGACCCCCAGCGCCACACGCCACGGATGGCGAGCGACGGCGGCGAAGTCGTCGAGTTTGAGGGTCAGGCCCATGCCGAACATCACCAGCCCGAGCAGCGGCACGATGGCGCCTTTGAGGCCGAGAAACCAGGCCGGCTGGAGGAACGCGATCACCGCGAAAATCAGAACCCAGTAAGCGAAGGTATTGCCGACAAAACGACTCAGTGCAGCCAGTGCGCGCATGGCCTGTTCCTTGTTATTAATGACACCACAAAACATTGTGGGAGCTGGCTTGCCAGCGATGGCGGCATGTCAGACGCCATTTGAGCTATCTGTAACACCGCTATCGCTGGCAAGCCAGCTCCCACAGTTGATTCGGTTTCTTCCGTTGCAACCGCTTTACGCTTAGATCCCCTGCGGAGTCTCTTCGCCGCCCAGCGCTTCAACCAGCGCCGGCAGGAAGTCGCCGAACGTCAGCATCATCAGGGTGAAGCTGGCGTCCAGTTGGCCGAGGGCTTCGTCGCCGCCGTCCTGTTCCGCCTGATCCTGCAACAGATCTTCGAACTTCAGGCGCTTGACGGTCATCTTGTCGTCAAGCATGAACGACAGTTTGTCCTGCCAGGCCAGCGACAGTTGAGTCACCACCTTGCCGGTGCTCAGGTGCAGCTGGATTTCTTCGCTGGTCAGATCCTGACGCTTGCAACGCACGATGCCGCCGTCTTCGTGGGTGTCGCGCAGTTCGCATTCGTCCAGGACGAAGAAGTCCGGGGCGGCTTGCTGGGTGGTGACCCATTCGGTCATCACGGCGGTCGGCGCGGTTTTCACGGTCAGCGGACGAACCGGCAGGGTGCCGATCACTTCACGCAGGGTGGAGAGCAGGTCTTCGGCGCGTTTCGGGCTGGCCGAGTTGACCAGGATCAGACCCTGTTTCGGCGCGATGGCGGCGAAGGTCGACGAGCGGCGGATAAAGGCGCGCGGCAGGAAAGCCTGGATGATTTCATCCTTGATCTGATCGCGTTCCTTCTTATAGACCTTGCGCATCTGCTCGGCTTCGATCTCTTCGACCTTTTCCTTGACCGCGTCACGCACGACGCTGCCCGGCAGAATGCGTTCTTCTTTACGGGCGGAGATCAGCAGGAAGTCACCGCTGACGTGCACCAGTGGAGCATCTTCGCCTTTGCCGAATGGCGCGACGAAACCGTAGGTGGTCAACTCCTGGCTTGCACATGGACGCGCCAGTTTGGTGGCCAGTGCAGTTTCCAGCGCCTCGGCATCGACAGGCAGGTCTTGGGTCAGGCGATAGATAAGCAGGTTTTTGAACCACATGGGGTGAGTCTCTCCTTTATACAAAGGGGGGCATTATTGTCTTCGCCGGGTCATAGGCCAACCCTTCTCTAAGCCTTTGGAAGGGCTAAGAAAATTATTTAAAAAAGTGCTTGCCAGAGGTTGGGGCGCTCCGTAGAATGCGCGCCACACCGAAGCGAAGGGTGATTAGCTCAGCTGGGAGAGCGTCTGCCTTACAAGCAGAATGTCGGCGGTTCGATCCCGTCATCACCCACCATTCGTTTCAAGTGTTTAGCGCAGCGGTAGTTCAGTCGGTTAGAATACCGGCCTGTCACGCCGGGGGTCGCGGGTTCGAGTCCCGTCCGCTGCGCCATATTCGGTAACCTGGAACACTGAACGCCAGGTCACCACGGAAGAACCCGCCAAGGCGGGTTTTTTTCTGCCTCGAGTTGTACCTGCGGGATGTGTCATTTCACCGGTTTTCGGATTTATTTGAAAAAAACTTCAATTAAATCAACACATTACGAAAATTTGTGGCATAATGCGCCCCGTAACGAAGCGAAGGGTGATTAGCTCAGCTGGGAGAGCGTCTGCCTTACAAGCAGAATGTCGGCGGTTCGATCCCGTCATCACCCACCATTCGTTTCAAGCGTTTCGCGCAGCGGTAGTTCAGTCGGTTAGAATACCGGCCTGTCACGCCGGGGGTCGCGGGTTCGAGTCCCGTCCGCTGCGCCATATTCGGTAATCTGGAACACTGAACGCCAGATCACCACAGAAAGCCCGCCTAGTGCGGGCTTTTTGCTGTCCGGGATTTGGCTTTTGCCGGGCCTGAACATGAGAAAGCGACCTTTGATGGTCGCTTTTTTCGTTTCTGGCGCTGCTATTGCGCCGAATTGCGGCTGTGGCGGTAATCGCTGACCGCTTCATACACCGCTTTGCGCAGGCGGTTGATCCCGCCAATCGGGCGATGAGCGTCGATGCCGAACCAGGGATTGAACGACAGGTTGTCGCATTGCAGGTTCAGCGCCGGGGTGTCGAAGTCCTGCGGGGGCAGGGTAATCCGGGCCACTGTCTGGAATGGGCTGTCCTGTTCGCGCCATTCGATGCTGGTGTCTTCGATCGGCATGTACTTGTTCGCGTCCTGGCGCTGGATCTGCAACACAAAACACGCCGGAATTCGATCGGTCGACAGCTGTTGATTCAACGCGTTGCGCAGGAAGTTCGGCAGATCCTGGTTCTGTTTCGGCAGGGTGTACGCGGGGCAGCGCTCCGGATCCGGCATCACCCGAAACTTGGCATTGGCCTCGCCGAACTTGTAGGGCGATACCGAGAAATATGTGGTGCGGGTCGGGCTTTCCGGTGGTGGCGAAAGGGTCGCCAGCGCAATGAACAGATGCCGGATTTGCCAGCTGCGCGGATCCCACCCCGGAAAAAACGCCATGACCTTCTTGCCGTCAGCCTGCGCGGACACATTCTGACGATACTCGGCGACATCGCTGACGAAGAAATTCGGATGGCTGAACATCACGAAATCCTGCTCGCGCAGCCCCTGACGATCGGCCAGCAAGGATTTACCCGGCACATCGAGCAATTTGAGCGCCATGCCCCGGGCATCGCGGATGCTGTCGAATTGCGGATAGGCGTTGCCGTTGGACAGGCGCATCGTCGCTTTCCAAAGCTTGCCCGGTTCGCTGAAGACGCCCTGGCGCAGTTCCTGAGCCAGATCCGGCAACACCTGCACATCGGCTTTCACGCAGCCATGGGCCTTGGCATGGGCGTCGCGCAGGTAGCGGGTGCTTTCGCGGTGCTGATCGACGATGCGCACCGCGGTCTGAATCACGTCCTGGGTCATGGCGGCTTCGCCATCTGGAATCTGCTCCAGCGCCGACACCGGGCCACGGTGCTGCCAGGCGAACCAGGCGGTCGCCAAGGCCCAGCCGATCAGGCCGATCACCAGCAGGATCAACAGGGTTTTGCCCAGTAACCGTCCCAGCCAGAGCCAGAAACGCGCCAGCAGCGAGGGTCTTTTGAAGGAGTTGAAGATCATGGCAGTTGCGCCTCCAGCGGGCCGCCCAGCACTTTCAGGTATTCGAGCAGCGCCCAGCGCTCTTCTGGCTGCAGCAGTCGGCCGATGACGCCATTGCCGCGCTCGCCGGCGCGAAATTCGTGGCCGCTGTTGTGGTTACCGGTAATGCGGGTGTCAAACAGGAAGCCGTTGGTGAAGGCTTCGGTGCGATAGCCCAGATGGCGCGGGTCGTATTCGAAGGTGCCTTTATAGAACGTGGTGGCGCGCTCGTCCTGAGGCGACAGCAACTGATAAAGGCTCGGCACCGAGCCGTTGTGCAGGAATGGGGCCGTGGCCCATACGCCGGCAAGCGGACGCGCTTTGTAGGCGACTTTTTCGCGAACGCCGATCGGCAGGCCGAAGCCATCGAGCTGTGGTTTCTCGGCGGCGGTGACACCCGCTTCACGGTACGCACGGTTTTCCACGAAGGCGGTGACGTAAGCCAGTCCCTTGGCCACTGACAGCCGGCTGAGATCCAGCGGCTCCTTGGGGGTGGGGTGCAACTTCACGTCCATTTGTTCAAGCTCTGCCGGGTTCCATTGCAGGGCGGTCAGGTCGAAACGGTGATTGGCGATGTTGTTGGCGGCGTTCGGGTCGGTGCCGATGACGTCCACCGGGAGCATGTGCAGGTGTTGCACCCAACGCTCGCCTTCCTGGGTCTGACGCGGGACGTGGCATCCGGCGCAATTCTCGGCGAACAGGGCTCGCCCCTTGGCTGCCAAGGGTCTGTCGACGACGCCGAGCAACTCTTCAGGCCATGCCGGCGGTCGCAGTCTTTGCAGGGTTTCTTCGATCTTGTGCAGATCGCGCACACGTACGCTGGAGGCATAGCGCTCATCGCCTTGCAGCGGCTGGCCGTTAGCGTCGAAGAAATTCAGAGTGGCGCCGACGCCCAAAGCCTCGCCGATATTGCGCGCCATCGGTTGTTGCGCCGAACCGTTCCACTGCACCCAGTCGAAGGTCCACATGTCCCACAGCTGTGGGTAATCCACCGGGGCATTGGCCACGCGGTAATTGTTTGGGGATATCGCATCGCCGAAGGTCGCGTTGGCGATACGCCCGAAGGCATCGGTGCGGCCCGGGCCTTCTTCGGTGGGGTAGAGGCCACGGTGAGTGTCGTTCCAGGCCACTTTGATGAAGGTGTTCAGTGAGCTTTTGAAGTCTTTGCGCAGTTGTTCGTGGCGTGCTTCGTAGTCATTGCCCAGCACGTGGCGTGCGAAGCGTTCGAATTTCCATGGGTTGTAGTAGGTCGAGGCGAGACTGGCGACCAATGCCTGTCCGAAACTGCCGCCGCGCAATGTAGGAACGCTGGAGGGCAACACATGCTGGGCCGAACCGCCGTCGATGCGCACTGCCTGGCCATTGAAGTGCAGTTCCCCGGTGTGGCAGGCCGCGCAAGTGATGTCGAGATATTGCTCGGAGCTGCCGGGATTCTGGTGCCGGGCGAAACCCACCGGCAGATTCCCCGGGTTGTCCGGCGTGGCTTTCTGTTGCGGATCGATCAGAAAGCCGAAGCGCGCGAGGTATTCCGGAGAGGCAAAGCGTTGCTGCGAGAACGGCAGCTCCAGCGCCTGGAACCATTCATAGCGCAGGCCTTTGACCTGCGTCCCCTGCGGGGTGAAGTAGTAGGTCTGGCGCTCTTGCTCAGTCCACTGGTTCAGGTAATGCACCTGTTTTGCAGGTGCGGGGAAGGGCAATCTCGGATTGGCGACATAGTAAACAACCACCGCCAGAGCCAGTCCCAGCAGCACCACGATCAGCGTCAACACACGGTATAAGAGGCGCAAGATAAACATCCTTGTCGAGTTGTTGCGCTGTTATGCCTGAGCCAGGTCGTGTGCGGCAAGTGGCCATTACGCCAAGTGTTGTGGGAAGCGGCATCAATCACTGTCGGCGAAAGATGACAGAAGCTTCATCGTGCCTTTCGCCAAATGCTTTTTAATCCCTGAACTTATCGGAAGATTCCTGCTCTCATGCCGGTAGCCATTGGTCGTGGCGGCCTGATAAGCTCGCGGCTTTACTCGATTGCCCTTTCGGCGCATGAACAAGGAAATAGCATGAAACAGCATCGGTTGGCGGCGGCGGTTGCCCTGGTTAGCCTGGTACTCGCGGGTTGTGATTCGCAGACCAGCGTAGAGCTGAAAACCCCGGCGCAAAAAGCTTCCTACGGTATCGGCCTGAACATGGGCAAGAGCCTTGCTCAGGAAGGCATGGATGATCTGGACTCCAAAGCGGTAGCCCAGGGCATCGAAGATGCCGTCGGCAAGAAAGAACAGAAGCTGAAAGATGAAGAACTGGTCGAAGCTTTCGCCGCGCTGCAAAAGCGTGCCGAAGAGCGCATGGCCAAGATGAGCGAAGAGTCGGCAGCCGCCGGCAAGAAATTCCTCGAAGAAAACGGCAAGAAGGCTGGCGTTACCACCACCGCTTCCGGTCTGCAGTACGAAGTGGTCAAGAAAGCCGACGGCCCGCAGCCCAAGCCTACCGATGTCGTGACCGTTCACTACACCGGCAAGCTGACCAACGGCACCGTCTTCGACAGCTCCGTCGAGCGCGGCAGCCCGATCGATCTGCCGGTCAGCGGTGTGATCCCGGGTTGGGTCGAAGGCCTGCAACTGATGCACGTTGGCGAGAAGTACAAGCTGTACATCCCTAGCGATCTGGCTTACGGCGCACAATCGCCAAGCCCGGCAATTCCGGCCAACTCGGTTCTGGTCTTCGACCTGGAACTGCTGGCCATCAAGGATCCAGCCAAAGAAGACCCCGCTGCCGCCAAGCAATAAACTTCGGCACCGGTTTCCCCAACAACGCCTCGCTTATGCGGGGCGTTGTTGCATCTGGACGATGGTCGGCGTAAACAGACCGAACCGATGCCGGCCAGGGCAGTCCTAGACTTTAAGGTTGTCAGCGCTAGACGTCTGGAACCGCCAAGTCAATGAAATATTGGGATTTTTTATGTGAGTAAAAAACGCCCGATTTAAGCGCAGCCCTTATGAAACGGGGCTCTCAGCGCTGAAATGCAGCTCTGTTCACAAGGTTATCCACAATTTGTGTGGATAACATTTCAACGGGAGAAATAAATGAAAGCGCCATGGAATTTCGCCCGATTCCTGCCTTTGGCCGGCCGCTTGCTGGCTCGAGGCCGCTTGCCGACCTTGTTGTTCGCCGTGGCCAGCAAAGGCGCCGCCCAAGGCAATCGTCTCGGCAAGCTGAAGGACGATTTGCGTCTGTTGCAGGCACTGTGTCTGGCGTACTGGCGCGGCGAGTACCGTGCGATCAGCGCCAAGGCGATCGTTTCGGTAGTGGCCGGTCTGATGTACTTCCTCAGTCCGGTGGATGCGATCCCGGATTTCATTCCCATGTTCGGCATGCTCGATGACATCGCCGTCCTCGCCTGGCTGATGAAAACCCTCGACGATGAACTGAATGCCTTCCGCCTGTGGCGTCAGCGCCAGGCGCCGGAAAAGCTCAGAGTGGTCGAGCGTCTGCCCGATACGCCCGAGCAACTTCAGCTTCAGGGGCCGAAAAAGTCCTGAATCGCGACAGCCTCGTACACAGATAGATACCCCCCACGACCTTGGCCGCTGTTAGGATTACACTTCTAGGGAAAAGTGCCGACTCGCTAAGTGTTGTTGTCCTACGGGGTAGTCATGGATATTCAGATAATTGCACGCGATGGCGAACCCGAATATGCGGTTTTGCCATGGGCTCAGTATCAGGCTCTACTGAAAGCAGCAGGCATCAACGAAGCACCGTCGCAACCGGCTCCGGCGCCGCTTGCGGCAACCCCGGACCCGATTCTTCCAGGTCTGGATCAGTTACGCAGTTTGCGCGAAGGGAAGGGCATCGCCATCGAGGCGCTGGCCCGCACGGTAGGCATCAGCCCGTCTTACCTGGCCATGATCGAAAGTGGCGAGCGTCTGCCCGACGCCGCGATTCGCCGCAGCCTGGCCTGGGAGTTGACGGTGCCAGGGTGGAGGGAACAATCGTGAGCGTACGCATCAGTCGTCAACATTGGGACGGATTGCTGGGGGAGCTGGATCAGGCGCGCAGGCAGCGCCATCTTTTGACTTATCGAGCGTTGCTTGAACGCCTGCAACTGCCGACGCCGGCGATGCAGACATTGACCGCTGCACTGGAGCATCTCGCGGCACTGGACGCGAAAGCCGAACAACCATTGCGCAGCTCGCTGGTGATCAGCCAGGGCGCCAGTCGCCTGCCACGCACCGGATTCTTTGAATGTGTCGAGCGTCTGGGGCGTTTTTCCGGGCCGTCCGACGGTGTTGCCGCCGCCTCCTGGCATGCTTCGGAAGTGGTGCGGGTCTTTGAGTACGAGTACCCGGAATCGGCGGAGGCCTGAGTGTTTTTACGACTCAAGGCGCGGGCCAGTTACTGGCTGGCCCGTAGGCTTTTTCACTGGTCGTGGTTTGTCCGTCAGCCCCGCGGCTGGCGCTGGCTCGAAGGGCAGTTTGCGCGCATGGCCAATCTGGGCGATGTCGGCGCGCAGAGTTTTTACGGACACATCCTGACATTTCGCGGGGTTGGCCTGGGCGCACGTGAAGAAGGTATCCGGTTGCTGCGACTGGCGGCGCTGGCCGGGGATGGCAAAGCGGCGTATCAGGTGGGTGTCATCAGTCTGGCAGGTACACCGAGCAAAGCGCCGGATCCTTCGGAAGCCGCTCGCTGGTGGACGATGGCCGCGAAGGCCGGGCATCCGTTGGCCGAGCTCAAGTTGAAAGAGCTGGCCGGCCGGGACGCTTCTCGATAAGCAAGTCATCTGTTCCGTGAACGGGGCGCGAGGGAAACCTCCCGCCCCGTTTTTGCGTCTGCAGTTCGATAAAAAAGCAGTTACAGACTTCTCCTACATCCTCTGCCTACTCGCCTGACTTCTTTTCTGATTGATCCCCCGCAAAGTCCCTCGCCTGATTTTTGCGCGAGGGAACGCACATGTTTGACCCGGTTTTTCGTTTCGCCATGCGCATGGAAATGCGCTGATGGATGCCGTCACCCGCATCGAGCAAGAACTCGACAGCTTTCCCCGCACCCTTGATCTCTATCGCGAGCAGCTCAAGCACTGGCTCAGTCGCTCGGCAGACGGCGTCAGTCATGCGGCTGATCTGCCTTCGCTGATGGGGATGGAGCGGATCATCCGTTTCGGCGAGCACAGCACGGCGGTTGCGATTGACGACAACCGCTTCTCCTCTGCGGTCGTGCAATGCCCGTATTCCGGGCGAATGGAGATCGAGAGCAAGTTCGAGTCGGCGTACGACATTCCGTTGGGCGACATCGTTGTCGATGTGGTGGCGGTGGAGGGCGGTGCAGTCAAGTCGGTCACCCTCGATGCTCAAGGCAAAGGGGTGTTCACCGGTGAGGCGGGCAAGTTTTATCGGGTGGTGGTGCACGGCGAGGCCAGCGAGCAGCAGGTTGATGCGCTTTTCGAATCCTACGATGGCCTGACTCGGCAGCTGGATGGCTGGCTGCGCAGCGAGTGGCAGGGTTTCAAGCCGCAGTGGTCGCAGTCGGTGGCCACGGCAGCCGGGAACGGCATGCTGGCCGGGAGTTGGGCGGCGATCGAGGGGGTGTGGGACAGCATCGGGTTGCTGTCGGAGATTCTCAAGGATCCCGGAAAGTTTGCCGAGCGGTTGGGCAGTGGCGCAGCACAGCTGATCGCGCTGGCAGAAACCGCGCCTGAAATGATGGAGAAGCTTCAGTTACTGGTCAGTGACGAAGCAGCGCTGTGTTTGTTGCTGCGAACTGCCAGCCTCTGGCTGGAGATGCTGCCACCCAGTGAAATTGCCGGGAAAACCGCCGAGGCGGTATCGATGGTAGTGGTGCAACTGCTGATCGATGTGTTGATCGGCGTTGTGTTGACCTTCGTTGGTGCCGGGGCGGGGATTGCGTATCTGACCTTGCGTCTGGCGGATCGTGGCGCTCAGTTGCTGTCGGCGGTGACGCGCCTGGTGAAGGCGATGTTCGGCATCGTCAGCACCTTCATCGGCTACGTGAACCAGTACAAATCCGTCGCCGCGCGGGGCATCGCCGCCGGGGTGAAAAAGGGCCGCATGCAACTGCGCTGGGATGCCCGGCGCAATGCCTCCCTGAAAAAAGACGAGCACCACGACGACACGCCGGATCAGGCGAAAAATCCCAACGGTGACAGCGCCGATTGTGCACCCCGAACCTGCACCAACGGGTGTCCGGTGTCGATGGTCACCGGCGAAGAGCTGCTGACGCTGACCGATGGCGTGCTCGACGGGCTGCTGCCGTTTGAGTTCAGCCGCTTGTATCGCACCAGTGCGGTCGAGATCGATGTCGGGCTGGGGTTTGGCTGGAGTCACTCGCTGGCGCATCGGCTGGAGGTCGATGGCGCTGCGGTGGTCTGGGTTGACCACGAGAACCGGCGCACGCGGTTTCCGTTGCCGAGTGTCGAGCGGCCGGAAATCCACAACAGCTTGTCGCGGGCGGCGATCTTTCTGGGGGATGAGCCGCAGGAGCTGATTGTTGCGCTGGCGGGTGAGGCGGCGCGGTTTTATCACTTTCGGGCTGGGCGTCTGACGGCGGTCAGCGATGCCTACGGTAACCGGTTGCGTATTACGCGGGATCGCCTGGATCGCATTGAGCGCCTCGACAACGGCGCTGGTCGTTCCTTGTTGCTGCGCTATGAGCGGGCGCATCTGGTCGCGGTCGATTATCAGGTTTTTCGGGAGTCTGCCTGGCGCACCGAGCAGACCCTCGCCCGTTATCGGTACGACGCCCGTCATCGATTGATCGAGGCGACCAATGCGGTCGGCGAAAGCGAGCGTTACGACTACGACGACCAGCACGTCATCCTGCAACGGCAACTGGCCGGCGGCGCGAGCTTCTTCTGGGCGTGGGAGCGCGCCGGCAAGGCGGCGCGTTGCGTGCGGCACTGGGCCTCGTTTTCGCAGATGGATACGCGTTACGTCTGGGATGACGCCGGCCGTGTCACGGTGCATTACGTCGATGGCACTGAAGAAACTTACGTCCACGACGACACCGCGCGGATGGTGCGTCAGGTTGCCGCCGACGGTGGTGAGCAGCTCAAGGCCTATGACGCGCAAGGCCGGCTGGTCGCCGAGCAGGATGCGCTGGGGGCGGTCACCGAATACCGCTACGACGATGCCGGACGGCTGATCGCGCTGATTCCGCCGGACGATGCGCCGACGTCCTACGAGTACCGCAATGGTTTCCTGCACAGTCGTTCACGTGGCGATGCGGTGTGGACGTACCGGCGCAATGCCCAGGGTGACATCACCGAGGCGGTCGATCCGGATGGCCATGTCACCCACTACCACCGCGATGCACAGGGGCGGTTGCTGTCGATCCGTTATCCGGATTCGGGTCGGCATGTGTTCGTGTGGAACGACCTGGGCCAATTGGTCGAAGAAAGTCTGCCGGACGGTGGGGTTCGCAAGTTTTCCTACGATGCGTTGGGGCGGCGGACGACGGTTCAAGACGAACATGGCGCGGTCACCCGTCACGCCTGGGACGCCGTTGGCCGGCTGATCCAGACCACCTCGCCGAATGGCGCCACCCGCGCCTGGTCCTACAGCGCCTACGGCCAGATCACCGCCGAGCGCGATGAACTGGGGCGCATCACCCGCTACGAATATGACGATGACCTGCATTTGGTCAGCCGGCGGATCAACCCCGACGGCACGCAACTCCGGTACCGCTACGACCATGCGCAGCTGTTGCTCACGGAAATCGAGAACGAGTCCGGCGAAAAGTACCGGCTGGACTACACGCCCACCGGACTGATCCGACAGGAAACCGGCTTCGATGGCCGGCGTACCGCTTACGCCTACGACCGCAACGGCCACCTGCTGGAAAAGACCGAGTTCGGCGACGACGGCTCGACGCTGGTCACCGGCTATCAACGTGATGCTGCTGGGCGATTGCTGCTCAAGACCCTGCCGGACGGGGTCGAGGTCAGCTACCGGTATGACCGTTTAGGCCGTTTGGTCGGCGTGGATGACGGCCAGGATCACCCGCTGGCCTTCGAATATGACCTGCAGGACCGGCTGGTGCGCGAGCATCAGGGCTGGGGCACCCTGCGTTACACCTACGACGCCTGCGGCCAGCTCAGCCGGATGCGCCTGCCGGACAACAGCAAGCTCGATTATCACTACGCCAAGGGCGGCGCGCTGACCGCGATTGACCTCAACGGCGCCTTGCTCACCCGTCACGTCTACCAGAACGGCCGCGAACAGCAGCGCCAGCAAGGCCTGCTGCTCAGCGAATATGCCTACGATGAACAGGGCCGCTTACGCGCCCACGCCGTAGGCCATCAACGCAGTGCGCTGTACCGTCGCGACTTTGCCTACAGCGCCAACGGCAACCTCGAACACATCGCCGACACCCGCCACGGCCAGCGCAGCTACACCTACGACGCCCTCGACCGGCTGATCCGCGTGCGCCACACCCGCGACGATGTGCCGGAAACCTTCGCCCACGACCCGGCCGGCAACCTGCTGATGCAGGATCGCCCCGGCCCGACGCAGATCAAAGGCAATCGCCTGCAAATGCAGGGCGACCGGCACTACGACTACGACGCCTTCGGCAACCTGATCCGCGAACGCCGTGGCCGTGCGCAAACCCTCGTCACCGAATACCGCTACGACAGCCAGCACCGCCTGATCGGCCTCACCCGCCCCGACGGCACCAGCGCCACCTACCAATACGACGCCTTCGGCCGGCGCATCCGCAAAACCGTCAACGGCCAGACCACCGAGTTCTTCTGGCAAGGCGACCACCTGATCGCCGAAAGCAGCCAGGAACAGCACCGCAGTTTCATCTACGAACCCGGCACCTTCCGCCCATTGGCCATGCTCGACGGCAAAGGCCCGAAACGCGCCTGCCCGTTCTACTACCAACTCGACCACCTCGGCACCCCGCAGGAGTTGACCGACTACAGCGGCGAGATCGTCTGGTCAGCCAAATACAGCGCCTACGGCAAGGTCACCTCGCTGGAGCTCGCGACCGAGGACTACTTGAACCAGCCACTACGGTTTCAGGGGCAGTACTTCGATGAGGAAAGCGGGCTGCATTACAACCGGCACCGGTACTACGACCCGGACGTGGGGCGGTACCTGACGCCGGATCCGGTGAAGCTGGCGGGTGGACTGAACCAGTACCAGTACGTGCCGAATCCGACGGGGTGGGTGGATCCGTTGGGGTTGAGCTCCAATTGTCCGCCGCCGAA